>CANIBL010000003.1 GCA_947466225.1 Deltaproteobacteria bacterium | reverse complement strand
TTATAGGTGTTTTGATTTTATTTTGTTTTTTCTTAATTCAGTTTATGCTCCAACCTTGGGGGAGTCCTAATGTCGGGTCTTTATTTAGATTATTTCTTTGTGCTGGGATTTCATTTTCTTGGGCGATATTTTTTCATATTGTAAGCTCAACTCATTTTTTTCTAAAAAATCGCAGGAGACCCTCTTGGCTATAGATGAGAAAGAAGCGTTGCCTAAAGTAAAGATAAGCATCTTAACGGCAACATATAATTCGGAAAGTACGATTTTTAATTTAATTGATAGTCTTTCTTCTCAGACAACTCTTGATTTTGAGTGGGTTATTGCTGATGGGGGTTCTACTGATAAGACATTGGATTTAATTCGTCAAAATAAGACATTGAGAATCCGAATAGATTCGAGGCCTGATTTTGGGATTTATGATGCATTGAATCGTGCTATTAAATTGTCAGAAGGAGACTATTATCTTACGGTTGGATCAGATGACATATTATATCCAAATGCGATTTCTGATTTTAAAAAACACGTCGATAAGACAAAAGCTAAAATTATATCTGCGAATGTATTTATGAATCAAAGAGTCTGTAGACCTCGAGGCCGACCATGGCTTTTTTGTATGGGGGCTTATGTTTCTTGTCATGCAGTTGGCACATTAATCAAAAAAGACTTGCATCATACTTTGGGGCTATATAGTAGAAAATACCCACTTGCCGCAGATCAGTTATTTTTAAAAAAAGTTTGTGACTCAGGGGTTTGTGTTGAGCGAGCTGAATTTATTTCAGGTGAATTCGGGGACCAAGGAATTAGTAGCAAAGATATTCTCGGAACACTTACGGAGATATATCGTATTCAGATTCAAACCGGAGAAAATAAGCTGTTGCAGACCATTATTTTTATTCTTCGATTAATTAGGAATTTTAGGAAAATCTAATGCGTCCTGAAATATCAGTCGTAATTCCACTTTATAATAAAAAATCGTATATAGTAGATTGCCTGAATTCAGTTTTGCAGCAACATACTTTGCCAAAAAGTATAATTGTTATTGATGATGGGTCTACCGATGAAAGTGGAGATGCTGTTCTTAAAGTGCATCATCCACTTATTCAATTAGTGCGACAAAAAAATTTGGGTGTAAGTTGTGCCAGAAATCTAGGTGTTACATTAGCGGCTACCCCTTATATTGCCTTTTTAGATGCAGATGACTACTGGGAGGATAATCATCTTTGTGTTTTATCTGAGGTTATTCAAAAAAACCCTGGAAAAGGACTGTATAGCACTTTACATAAAATTAATCTTAATGGAGTGCTTTCTAGTCCTATGAGCCCTTATCCAATTGGTTTTATCGGCGCGGTTGATGATTTTTATTTCCGATTTTCTTGTGGACTTTCTCTTGTGAATTCAAGCTCTGCTTGTGTAGAGAAAGAAAAGTTTTTTTTAATGGGTGGTTTTCCGATTGGAGTAAAGCGAGGAGAAGATATTATTGTTTGGTGTAAATTAGCTTCAAATTTTGGAATGGGTCACGCTTCGATCCCCACTGCAGTCTATAATCGTGCTGTTAGTGATTCGGCTTCCTGCGGCAATGACGACAGTATACCGCCAGCTCTATCCTTTCTAAAAGAAGAAATTTCTAAAGCCAAATACGAAGAAAAAAGGTCTATTTTGTCGCTGTATAAAAAAATATCTTTTTATACAGCAGCTGGGTTTAGAGAGAGAGGTAATATAGTTGGGGTAAAAAAAATACTTTTACTTTCTTTTGAGTTAAATCAAATCCGTTTGTCTGCTCTGCTCTGTATTCTTTTTTTTACGCCCTCTATTATATTGTCTTGGTTAAGAAAAATTCGGTACTCTGTCTATAGAGTAGGATGTAGCGTCTCTAACTAATTTTTCCCGGTGGAATCTATGAAGTGGTGATAAGTGCTTGGAGTGAATGATTTTTGAGTTAACTTGCGACGAGCTTATTTGGCGATAGATGTGCGGGAAGATATATGAGGCTAAACTTGCGGATTTCTATTCGTAAAAAAATTTCGTAGGGTAACAAAGGAAATTTTAGCGAAATCAAAATATGCGGAACGGAAAAACTTTTTCGCTAATTGATAATTTTCCTTGCTTGTGAAAAATATGGGAGAAACAGCTTTCGGTTTGTTGAATAACCTTCTCCACAGTCCAATGTAACTAGCTAAATATTTATACCCTTCTTGCTTTTGGCGAAAAAGTATAGCAGAATACACCTGTGTATGCTGCTATACTTTTTCGGGAATTATTCTTAGGCACGCTTGTATTTGGCCCCTACTGGGAGGTGGAGTTGAGCTGGCCATTTTTCGTTGCTTTGGCGATTTGGTAGAAGTGGTAGAATATATTTTGAAGGGTCGGATTCGTTGTGAAAGTTTTTGTAAAAAATCTAATTCCTCCTCTGTTGCTAAAATGGATGCAATTTCTTTTTATAAGAACAGATTCTTTTGATCTCCATCAGTTTCATACATACGCTGAAGCTTTGTTGGCGTGCAAAAAAAGTGCATACGATTCTGAAAAGTTAATCAAGTGCATAATTCGAAAAAATATTGATTATAAGCATGCGATCAAGCTGAATGGGACGTTTGATTTAGCTGCTTTAAGAACCATTTTTGGTATTTCTTTAGCTAGCGAGGGTAAGAAGTTGAATGTGTTGGATTTTGGTGGCGGCGGTGGCTACCATTATACAATTGCAAATACGACTCTTGGAAAGAATAAAGAATTAAAATGGAATGTTGTCGAAACAGCTTTGATGGTCAAGGAGGCGCAAAGAATTTCTGATCATAATCTAAAATTTTTTGACAATATAAAGGATGCTAAAAACGACCTTGGATCAGTCGATGTAATTTTTACGAGTTCGACTCTTCAATATCTTCCAGATCCACTCCATCAGTTAAGACTATTGCTGGAGGTTGGAGCTCGGTACCTGTTTATCACTAGGACGCCGTTTAATGATGCAACAGATAATATCATTACCCTTCAAACCTCGCGAGTCTCAAACCATGGTCCTGGACCATTGCCGCTTGGATTTGAGGATGAAAAAATTGTATGTCCGATTACCTACATGTGTAGGAAGAAAATAGAAGATGTATTAAGGGAGAAATATGTTATCAGGTTTATGATAAATGAGGGGCAGTTTATTCTTGAGGATAAGAGATTCGCGATGTATGGCTATTTTTGTGAGTTGATGTAATGTTCGAGCGGGAACTTGCTTTTTTGTTTCATTTGAGTCTAGGCTGATGCTGATAGAGCCGTCTCTAGGCGAAGAATAATGTGAAAAAGTGCGAAGGTTGAGCTAGATCATAGCCTATTTAGTTACATAAAATTATGGTGAACAGTTGCTTCGAAACAAAGGATTTAGATTGTGAGAGTTCTTTTATTTTCACCTTTTTCTTATATTTATCAGCATTCATATCCAGAGCATCTAATTGGAGAAAGTCTTTCGTCTAAAGGTCACGATGTCGTCTTTATGCGATGCGATGGTGTTCTTAATAAATTTTGCCCAAGCATGGAAGCGGCTGGGTTGCTGCCAGAGTCTAGTGATGAGAAAAAGAAAAAAATCTGTGCGGAATGCCAGGGAAATTCAGTTTCTTTTGATAAAAAATCTAGTTACAAGACTGTCTATATAGGAGAATTTCTAACTTTAGACGATTTCAATTTAGTTGATGCACTCATTGCCTTAGAAAGTGGAAAAAAGACTAGCGCGGAAAATTTTGAATTCGATGGGACTCCTTTTGGGCGTATCTGTTCTTATGAGTTGATTTTACATTTTAAGAAAATGAGCATTGAATGTCTTGATGATAAGCAAAAAGCCTATTTTTATGCCCAACTTCGCGGGTCCCTTTTGTCTTATTTGGCTATGAAAAATCATTTGAAGACGGAAAAATATTCACATGCTCTTATTTATAGTCCGCAGTATGCGATCAATCACTCTGCTTCAATTGTGTTGGAACAGTTGCAGGTTCCAGTCTATTTTATTGAATCAGGTACTAATAATTTCTATCGTCTTAGTACAATGAGGCTATGGAAGTGGAATGAGTTTCGGTTGGTGAACCCGTTGCTTTCCAGGTGGAGTAGAATCAAAAATATTACTTTATCAGAGTCTGATGCTCAGAAGGTGGTTAAGCACTATCAAACTTTGATGCTTGGGAATTCTATTGCTGTTTATTCAGAGGCGTATAAAGGAAGTGCTAGTATTAGAGAGATTTGGTCAATTCCTTCGGAAAAGAAAATACTTTTAGCTGCAATGAGCAGCTATGATGAGGCTTATGCGGCATACGTAGCTGGACTGTTTCCTTCATCAAAGGTAGAGAGTTCGGTATTTAAAGATCAGCTGGAATGGATTCAAGAAACTATCAAGTTTGTGGCGTCGAGAAATGACTTGTTTCTAATTGTTCGAGTCCATCCGCGTGATTTTCCAAATAAACGTGAATCAGGTAAATCTGATCAGGCGCGTTTACTGGTTCATTCATTAAATTCCGGAGGCATTAATTCAGTTGTTAATTGGCCAGAAGAAAAAATTTCGATATATGACCTTTATCTTCAGAGTGATGTACTGCTTACTGGTTGGTCTATTACTGCGTTAGAAGCAAGTATAGTCGGTGTTCCAGTTGTCACGTATGATCGGAATCTGCCTTCATATCCAGAAGACATGATGTATACTGGTTCCACGCGAGAGGAGTATTTCCAAAATATTCTTTCTGCTGTTCGGAAAAAGGACCACTCGCAAAAAAGCTACTTTAGTTTTAAATGGATGGCTCTTAATCATTCCTTTGGTGTTGCTGAAATATGTAAAAAATTTCATCTTATTCAACAACAAAAGAGCAAGATTTCGAGGGTGCTAGACGTATGCTTAAGGAAAATATTTCGGGTGGGAAAGTTAACTCGATTTCTTAATGCAAATGATGCAAATGAAGGGCAGCTTGACCTTGTCGAGAAAATGTTGCTTTTAAATTCAGGCACTTTTATTGATCTTGTTTCAGAAGGTGTTTCTAGCGAGCATCCGCCTTCTGATTATTCGATAATTGAAGGCGCTATAGCAAAAATCAGGGGTTTTTTAGGTGATAAAAAAAGATCTGTCAATGGAGCCTAAGAAAAAGCTGCTTTTTTTAACCGGGACCAGGGCTGATTTTAGTAAGCTAAAGCCGCTCATTTCTGAAGCAATAAGTGAAGATACTATATTTGATACTTACATTTTTGTCACAGGTATGCATACGTTGACTCGTTATGGCAATACAATAGACGAGGTCTATCGAAATTTCCCAGACCAAAGGATGGACTCGGGATTCAGAAGAATTTTTGTTTTTAGAAATCAGGCTTACGGGGAGCCGATGGAGCAAGTGCTGGCGACAACTATACAGGGAATGAGTCGTTATGTACAAGAGCTTTGTCCAGATCTTATTCTCGTGCATGGTGATCGGGTTGAAGCCCTTGCAGGAGCAATTGTTGGCTCAATACGTAACATAAGAGTCGCTCACATCGAGGGTGGTGAAGTTTCTGGCACAATTGATGAACTGTTACGGCACGCGACCTCGAAATTATCTCATATCCATTTTGTTGCTACTGCCATTGCAGAGAAGCGCCTTCATCAGCTTGGCGAAACCCGAAACTCTATTCATTGTATTGGCTCCCCAGAAATCGAACTCATGCTTTCGCCGAATTTACCAAGCAATGAAATGGTTCTTTCTCACTATGATATTGGCTTTACAAACTGGGCTATTGTTATTTTTCACCCAATTACGACAGATCTTGAAGAAACAAAGCGGGAAGTTGATAATATTGTTGAAGTGGTTTGCCAACAGGAAGGGCAAAACTTTATATTTATCTATCCAAATAATGATGAAGGATGTCACCTCATCTTTGCGGCATATGATCGTTTGAAGAATCTGCCGAATGTAAGAATATATCCTTCTATGCGAGAGGACTATTTCTTTTCTCTTTTGCGAAGCGCAGAATTTATTTTAGGCAATTCAAGTGTGGGTATTATCGAAGCGCCTGTCTACGGTGTGCCTACTATAAACATATCGAGCCGGCAGACAAATCGATTCCGCGCTGAAAGTATTATTGATGTTGTGGGCGGGGTCGATGAAATCTCTAGTGCTATCTCGCGCGCAAAAAGCGTCGGCCGCTTTAAATCAAATTATAGCTATGGAAATGGCGATAGTGCAGATAAATTTATGGAGGCTTTGAAAAGCGAGGATTTTTGGGCTATATTTCCCCAGAAGCAATTTGTGGATAATTTTTAGCGTGCAGTGCCATCAGATCGGCCACTATGAAATCATATTCATCATCAATGTCAATAGACCTTGATCTGGGCATGATATACGCAAAGCTATTTGGGACTAAAAACGATGATTTTTCTAAAAAAATGGAAGCTTTTATTATATATATAGCCCCATTAATTCTATAGAATTGTCCAAGGTCTTGACTGCGAATGTTTTTAAAATTTTGTGGTATGAAGTCATCTGTCTGAAGAGAGGCTTCAATGGTATTTATCCACATGGGCGGGCACTCAGCTGGTGTATAGGACTGTATAGCATCCGCGGATTTTTGTGTGAAAAGGGAAATAGCCTCTTTGATGTCTCTTGAGGATCGCAATGGCGATGTTGGTTGAAGCAAGAGGATATTTTCATAGATGCAGTTCAAATTTTTTTGACAGTATCTTATGATATAGTGGACGACGTCAGCCGTTGATGTAAGATCTTGAGCAAGCTCCTCTGGCCGTAATTCAGGGCATAAGAGGCCAAAACTACGTGCTGACTCTTGAATTTTTTCGCAATTTGTAGAAACAAATACATCTTGATTTATATCTAGGCTGGCGCAAGCCTTAAAGGTCCACTCAATAAGAGGGACTCCCGCTAGTGGCCGAATGTTTTTGTTAGGAACCCTTCTGCTGCCCTTTCTAGCGGGAATTATCGTTAGGAATTTTTTTTCCGTCTTATTCATCAATTGGAACTCCTATGAAGCGAATCATTGCAAGACTTGACATAAAGAATAACACAGTGATTAAAGGCGTTCATCTAGAAGGGTTAAGGAAAGTAGGAGAGCCCATAACCTTTGCAGAGCGCTATTATGAGGGAGGGATTCACGAAATTTTCTTAAATGATACTGTCGCTTCTCTCTACGATCGAAATAATCTATTTGATATCCTTGATAAGACTTGTCGGCGGGTTTTTGTCCCTATTTGTATAGGAGGAGGCATTCGCTCAATTGATGATGTAAGCAAAGCGCTTCAGGCAGGTGCAGATAAAGTTGCTATAAACACCGCCATAATAAAAAATCCTCAATTAATAAACATCATAGCACAAAAGTATGGTTCTCAATGTTTGGTTGGCTCTATTGAGGCGAAAAAGCTGGGAAATTCATGGCTTTGTTATTATGATTGTGGGCGCGAATCTTCGGGTATGGATGTTTTAGAGTGGGCCTCCGAAATGGAAAGTCGTGGCATAGGGGAGATATTGCTTACCTCCATAGATAAGGAGGGGACGAAGAAGGGATTTGATCTTGATCTCCTAAATACAGTTTGTTCAAAAGTTCGTACTCCGATCATAGCGTCTGGAGGCTGCGGTAGTGTTGAGCATGCTAAGAGAGCCTGGGAAATTGAGGGTGTCGAGGCTGTTGCAGTCGCGAGCACGCTCCACTACGGGATTTGTCAAGTATCAGATTTCACTAGGGATTTAGCATGACCGATTGCGTTACGATTGTAGACTATCAATTAGGCAATGTAAAAAGTGTTTCAAATGCATTTGAATATCTTGGGGCTTCAGTCGTGATCACAAATAGTCCTAGTGTTGTAAAATCAGCTGACTATTTAGTTGTTCCCGGCGTGGGGGCTTTTGGTGTAGGCATAGAAAATCTTAAGGAAAAGGGCCTGGATGAAGCAATTTTGAGTTTTGCTGGATCGGGTAGACCCTTGCTTGGAATCTGTCTTGGCTTCCAGATGTTTTGCGCTTCAAGTGAAGAATTTGGTACTCATGTCGGGCTGGGTCTTTTCGAGTCAGCAATTACTCGTTTTCCAAAGACGGTTAGAGTTCCTCATGTGGGTTGGGCTCCGCTGGAATCAGATCAGTCGAAATCAGATATATTTGGATTATTGCCATACTATTTTATCCATAGTTATTGTGCGATGAATGCATTAAATGCGAACTCCTTGTATTGGGCAGACTATTTGGGTGTGAATTTTGTGGCGGCTTGTTTTAAGGATAATGTTGTCGGTGTACAGTTTCATCCGGAAAAAAGCGGTATTCAGGGGCTAAATTTTCTACAGAAGTTTCTTAAAAACTAGCAGACGAGGTGTTGTTTATGGAGTCATATTATGGGCTGCCAAAGGATGTAGTATTTTGTAAAAAATGTGTGATTTCTAATCAACGCCCCTCATCAACAATTGAGTTCAGAAGTACCTCCAACGATAAGAAAGAGGTAATTCAATTGAATGATGGGATCTGCTCAGCCTGCTCTTTCGCTGAAGAGAAAGAAATTATAGATTGGGATCACCGCGAAGATAAATTGAAAGAACTGTTAGCTAGGCATCGCAGAACTGATGGTGGGTACGATATAGTCGTACCAGGGAGCGGTGGTAAAGATAGCGTCTACACGTCTCATATTTTAAAGTATAAATATGGCATGAATCCATTGACAGTAACATGGTCGCCTCATCTTTATACTGAAATTGGGTGGAAAAATTTTACAAATTGGATTCATGTTGGAGGCTTGGACAATATACTGTTCACGCCAAATGGAAGATTACATCGAGTTCTTACATCTTTAGCATTTAAGAATTTATTACATCCGTTTCAGCCATTCATCATTGGTCAAAGATTGATAGGCCCTATTATGGCGGCAAAATATGGAATATCTCTAGTCTTTTATGGGGAAAATCAAGCTGAATATGGCAATAAGGTTGAAGAAAATCAGCGTCCAACGATGGACCCCTCATTCTTTAGCAGCGAAAACCCTCTTGATATGAAGTTTGGAGGGGTTCCAGTTACTGAAATTATTTCGGAGTATGGCTTTAGTTTTAGTGATTTTGCCCCCTATATCCCTCCAAAGCTTAATACGTTGGGACTGAATAATATTGAAGTGCATTATCTAGGCTATTATCTTAAGTGGGATCCTCAGGAGTGTTACTACTATTCAGTCGAACATGCTGGATTCGAGGCCAACTCGGTAAGAACTGAAGGTAGTTTTTCAAAATACAGTAGTATTGACGACAAAATTGATCCATTTCACTATTACACGACTTTGATTAAGTTTGGCATCGGTCGGGCTACTTATGATGTAGCGCAAGAAATAAGAAATGGTAAAATAACGAGAGATGAGGGGGTGGCATTGGTTCATAAATACGATCAAGAGTTCCCTAAAAAGTATTTTAAGGAGTTTTTAGAATATGTCGATATTTCAGAGGAGGCATTTTTTGAAATAGTAGATCGATATCGATCTCCTCATCTGTGGGAAAAGAAAAGCAGTGGTTGGGCGCTAAGACACACCGTATCGTGAGAGTGAAATGAAAAACAAATTTATCGAAATTGAAGGAAGAAAGATTGGCGAGGATTACCCTCCCTTCGTTATTGCTGAAGTCGGAATAAATCATGAAGGTAGCCTAGATAAAGCTATTCAAATGGTTGATGATGCCGTTGATACTGGGTGTGAATGTGTTAAGTTTCAGACGCATGTAATTGACGATGAGATGATCCCAAACAATGTGATTCCGGGCAATGCCAAAGAAAGCATCTGGAATATTATGGATCGGTGTAAACTTCTAGAACATGAGGAGATTGAACTTAAGAAGTATGTAGAATCTAAAAAAATGATGTTTTTGAGCACGCCTTTTAGTCGAGCAGCAGCTGATCGCTTAGAAAGCATGCAAGTAAAATTTTATAAAATCGGATCTGGCGAATGTAATAACTATCCACTTATACGACATATTGCTGGATTTGGCAAACCGATCATCTTGAGTACTGGGATGAATGATATTGCAAGCATTGGCATTGCTGTCAATATTTTACGTGAATACGCGATCCCCTACGCCTTGCTGCATTGTACCTCGATATATCCAACGCCATATGAAAAAGTTCGACTTGGTGCTTTGAGAGAAATGCGAGAAAATTTCCCAGATGCAGTTTTAGGGCTTAGTGACCACTCCCTGGGTAATTATACTTGTTTTGGAGCAGTCCCGCTAGGGGCGTCGATTTTGGAAAAACACTTCACGTCCAATAAAACATGGCCTGGGCCTGACATCAGCATTTCGATAGATCCTGGTGAATTGCAAGATCTTATTTTTGGTTCGAAAGCAATACATGCTTCTTTGGGAGGAAATAAGCAAATTCTAAGCGAAGAAAAACCGACTATTGATTTTGCATACGCATGTTGTGTAACCCTTTCGGAGGTTAAAAAGGGTGATGTTTTTAACGCTGAAAACATTTGGGTAAAGCGACCTGGGACAGGTGAAATTAAAGCAAAAGAATTCGATTCGATATTAGGCAAGCGGGCAAGTCGATATCTTTCTAAAAATCAGCAGTTGCGGTGGGTGGATATAGAGTCTTAGAACCGAGATCACTTGAGGCTGAAGTTGATATGAAGAAGTTGCGTGTTCTACATTTGGCAAGTTTCGTCGGCAATATAGGTGACAATGCGAATCATCTTGGTTTTCACCGTAAAATAGCTGCCGCCCTAAAATTTTCGCTGGAATTTACTCAGCTTGAAATTCGCGATTTTTATCGAGGGACGCGTGCTTATGATGATCAGTTCGTGGACTATGTAAATACTTTCGATCTATTTATTGTTGGTGGAGGAAATTATTTTGAGTTGTGGCCAACAAATAGTCCATCAGGGACATCAGTAGGATTTTCTATTGAGCAATTGGCTCGTTTTAACTGCCCCGTTTTGTTTAATGCCTTGGGTATTGATATAGGACAAGGTATTGGAGTCGGAAGTAGAGAAAAATTTAGAAATTTTTTGGATTATTGTCTTAAAAGTCCACGAGTTTTTATATCCGTTCGTAATGATGGTGCGATCGAGAATGTGAAAAAAATTTTTGGCGATTACTATGCCAACAGAATCTTGCAGGTGCCAGACAGCGGCTTTTTCCTGGAAACTAAGTTAGCCAGTATCCCATATCGCGACAATAAACCGTGGGTTGGTATTAATGTTGCCTCTGATATGCCTGAAATCAGATATTCTCGTTTTGGAATAGAGAGCTTCATGAATAACATCAGAGATCTTGTGGTTTGGCTTTCTGAGGGGGGATATAAAAGCGTTTTCTTGCCACATATACCTACTGATTTTTATTTTATTTATGAAATTCTTTCCGGACTTAAAAATGACAAGATATTACGTGAAAATGTTGTCATTGCACCGGTCCACCAAGGTGATAGCGGACTCTTTTCTTCCTTAAATTACTATTCGAATTGCAGCCATCTCATTGCTACTCGGTTTCATTCAAATATTTTTGGAATTGTCCTCGGAATCCCTACCATCTGTTTGAATACTTACATTCAATTAGAAAATCTTTATCATGAGTTGAAACTTCCTGAGCAGCTCATAGGCGTAAATGACCCAAATTTTATTGGGCAGCTTAAGGCTAAATTTCTAAAGTATGAGAGTCCTGATCAATGTAATAATTTGATCACCAGATATGCGGAGATTGGTCATGAAAATGAAAATTCAGCTGAAAAATATAGCCGCCAGTTAAATATTTGGTTGGAGAAATGCAACTTATAACTGAGCTAAACCACCTGAGTTTTTGTAAAAAATGGGCAATGGAGCTGGCGGATTTTTTGGAGAGTTCAATAGTAAAAGGCGGATGCAATAGTATCGATTAAATGACAAAAAAGGGAGTTATGCAACAATATCAAATCAACAACTTAAGCTTTATTAGAGCTTTATCGGGGTTTGTTGTTGTTGCCTCGCATTACTCGCAGATATTTATCATGCCTATATATGGGAGGAACGTTATATTAAATGCCCTCAGTGCACTATCTCTTTATGCAGTTTTGACTTTTTTTGCCCTTAGTAGCTTATTGATCGCAATGAGTCTTGATTCAAATATTGAAAGAAATAACGGCATATTCCATCCAATGGAATATGCTCTTTATACACTCTCTCTTATTCATTTCCACTTAATGCTGTTTTTTTATGCCGCGATTAGATCTTTGTGGAATTCGCAGTCTTTTTTTTATTTTCTTGTATCTGCTCTTTTTTCCATTTTTCTGATTCCGATATCCCATTATTTGAGTGGGATTTTAGAAAATAGAAAATATTGGGAGCGTCTGATTCTAAATATAGGGTTGAAGCTGCATGGCTTGAGTGTGAGGATTTTTAGTTTGGAAAGCCGCTCATGACTCGCTAACTCAATATGAGAGTAATCGCAACCAGCGATTCATGGGATTATTTTCGTCAAGTCTTTTTTTGCAATGCTTTGAGGGGATTGTTTTTTATATCGAAATTGAGTGTACTTGAGAATTAAAGGAAAGGAAGCAATTGACAATATGTCTGTGTATCATTAGACCAGCATGCTGGGCTTTTCCTTATAATGTTTGTGTCTCTATCTTATAAAGAATAAGTTCGGCTGGATGTGGGCTGTAACTTTTGCAGTATTTATAAATCCTTTTAGCTCGAGAGCTCAACATTCAATGAAATCAGACTCATTTAAAAAACGGTACCTTTACAAATTATCTACCAATTTTTTAGGTTTTTTTATTAGTTTATTTACAGCTGGGATCGTGCCGCGGGCCCTCGGAGTTGAAAACTATGGGGTGTTTAATTATATCACAACATTTTTTAGGCAAATACTAGACTTTCTGGATGCGCGTACCTCGACTTGTTTCTATGTAAATCTTTCGCAAAAGCCAGATGATTCTGATCTTCTATCCTTTTATTCGTATTATATAATTGGGGTTGTTATTGTCTTATTTGGCATGTCTTCTGTTTTGGCATTTACACCAATTGGTGCTTTAATTCAAATACCAAAATGGCCTGCACTATTTTTTTATGCAGCAGCATTCTGCGTTTTTACTTGGATATCGGAGATTTTAATTAGTGTCATGGATGCCCATGGATACACAGTTCCTTTAGAGAAAATACGACTAATAAATCGAGTTATTTCTACTATAGTCCTTCTATTTTTATTCTCACAAAAAATGCTAAATATTAGAAATTATTTTTATTATCAGTTTCTGATTTTGCTTTTATTGAGCGTATTTATACTTATTTTTTTGTGGAGGCAGAACCGTTCAGGCATTGAAATAAACAAGATTTCAATTTCAGCATTCAAAAATAAAGGTCGCGCATTTTTTCAATATTCATTTCCAATGCTTGGTTATATGGGAATCGGTGCTATTGTGACGATTCTCCAACGGTGGATGTTGCAGTATTATGGTGGAAACTACGAGCAAGGAATATTCGCCTTCGCAAATAATTTTCAGATTCTCCCTGTTATCTTTATAACTGCGCTTCAGCCGCTAACAATTCGTGAAATGTCCATAGCGGCATTAGCCGACAATAAGCAGCATATATTGAGTTATTTCAATAAAACATATCCCGTTATGTTCGCATTAGCAGCGTATTTTTCCGCATTCTTTTTTATGGAGGTTTCCAGTATTATCAAAATATTTGGTGGCGCTGATTATAAGGATGCCGCCTTACCGCTTCGGTTTTTCTTGCTATCCCCGCTTATTTACTCAATGTCAAGTATTAATGACGCCGTTGTCTTAGCTACAAAACAAACCAAATTATTATTAAAATTATCCTTACTTTCATCTCCTCTTGGGCTTTTGCTTACATATATTTTTCTGAATCCTGAGCTTCTTAATTTTGGTGCTACAGGGCTCGTAATTAGAACGGTTGGCCTTGAATTTTTTGGATTTTTACTTTTGCTTTATATTATATCAAAACAAGTTGGTTATAACTTTAAAAAATGCTGCTCCCATTTTTTATATGCATTGCCATTTCTAGGGGTATCTTATGTTGCTCATGAAATATCAACTATAGCTGCGAATGGATTGCCATTTTTGGTTATTTTTTTCCTGTCTGGATTTCTATATACATGTTCGATTGGTTTTATTTTATATTTTATTCCAACTATTATTGGTCTTCCAAGGAGTATAATAGATCCTTTATTTAATAGAGTGATCGAGTTGATTCAGGCTCGATGTAAAAAACCATCGGCGTAAGTCGTTGATAGGTAAATCGTTGATTTTAGCAGTGAGACGTTCAAGGCTTAGCCTTTAGATTCAATGTGTGCGTGGTTATCAACGCGGCTGGGGCATTCTAGGTTGGTTTCCAAGTATCATGTTACTTTTTTAGAAAGAGGGGGAAATGAAATACAGAAGAGAGATTGATGGGTTAAGAACTCTAGCCGTTTTACCTGTGATTTTATTTCACGCTGGCTTCACCGCTTTTAGTGGTGGATTTGTTGGTGTTGATATTTTCTTTGTAATTAGTGGATACCTAATCACGACTATTATCGTAGATGAGATGGAACAAGGTTCATTTTCGTTGCTAAAATTTTATGAAAGGCGGGCAAGGCGCATCCTGCCTGCACTTTTTTTTGTAATGTTATGTACTCTTCCGTTCGCCTGGTTTTGGATGCTGCCGCAAGAATTAAAAGAATTTTCTGAGAGTTTAGTTGCCGTTCCACTATTTGCATCTAATATTCTTTTCTATTTAACGAGTGGATACTTTGATACAGCTTCAGAGCTTAAGCCTTTTCTTCATACATGGAGCTTAGCGGTTGAAGAACAATACTATGTTATATTCCCACTTTTTTTATTGCTAAGCTGGAGATTAGGTAGGAAATGGATTGTTTCCTCACTATTTACAGTCGCTATTATGAGCATGGGAGCCGCACAGTGGGGATCATTAACTCACACTTCATTTACCTTTTACTTGTTACCAACAAGAGCCTTTGAGATACTTATTGGCGCCTTAATTTCTTTATATATTAGCAGTAAATCCAATGTAATTTCAGCTACTCACTCAGTCGCTCAGTCGCTCAGTCTTGCTGGTTTCATCCTAATGCTTTACGCAATATTTGCATTTAACAAAAATACACCATCACCTAGCTTATACATGCTTATACCGACTATTGGTGCTGGATTAGTTATCGCATTTGCTAACGATAAAAATCTTGTTGGTCGATTGCTAGGTGCCAAAATGTTTGTTGGGATTGGTTTAATAAGCTATAGCTTGTACTTATGGCACCAACCTTTATTTGCTTTTGCAAGATATATTACGATTGTTGAACTTAGCAATATTTCAATGTTTTTTTTGATGCTTCTGTTGGCTTTTCTTGCCTATTTCTCATGGAGATTTATAGAGACTCCATTTAGGAGTAAGGAAAAATGCAATCTAGTTACAGTCTCTGTTTTTACCGTTTTTTTCTCCCTGTTTTTCATATCTTTCGGATTAATTGGGCATTTTAATAAAGGATTTCAAGATAGATTACCGACATATTCTAGAAATAATATTTTATTCGGCGATTATAAAAATCTAGGTGGTTATTATAAATCTGATAAAAGTTGTAATGAGTTTCTTAAGCTATCAGTTCTATCCGAAGAGGTTTGTCTTTCTTCATCAAATAAGCCTACTGTTTTATTTGTTGGAGATAGCCATGCCATGGCTTTGTATTCATCAATTTATGAAAAAATTACAAAAATTGACTCGTTACTCATATCAGGGCATTCATGCTTTATATATCCAAACTTAAGCTACACTCCAACCTTTAAGAATAGTTTCGGTAATAATTGCACAGATATTTCTAAAGAAGTCTTAAGGGTGGCAAAGGAAGTTGAAAGCATAGAGACGGTCGTAATTGTTAATTACTTCAATAAATCTGATGATGCCGCATCTTTTTATTGGTTGAATGGAAAGAATCTTACTAATAAAGAAGCTTTTGCCGAAGGGAATAATTATTTAGTTAGCAATTTTCTCTCTCTCGGGAAAAAAGTTATTTTTGTAATTGACGTCCCACATCTTAAATTTGATCCAAAGTATTGTCTTCAAAAACTTCCATACGCTATAAATAAAAATATAGAGTGTCGTTTCGCAGCGGAAGAAAATGAAGCGGTCCGTAAAAAATACTTGAATGAAGTTAATATGCTTCAATCTAGATTCCCTAAAATGATGATTTATGATTCTACACTATATTTCTGTGATGGAAATTTTTGTGATATTAAAAAAGATACGCATTCACTTTACAATGATGATCACCATATTAGTGTGTACGCATCAAAATCAATTTTAAGCTTGATGATTGACAATAAGCTATTGAGTGCGGTGAAATAATCAAGAATAAAAACTTCTTAACCTAATGGATAACGAAGTAGTTAGATCATTCCTGGGTCGCGCCTTCTTTTCCCCATGGGATCTAAAGATCGCGAGAAAAAGTAAATTTTTTCGCTAGATTTTTAGCAATAAACAGGAGTTTTTTAGCTACCATTTTGGATAAGCGAATGTTAGTGGATTTTAGAGCTGTGGCTATTATCACTCTTTCTCTGGGGTTTTCTTTGATATCTAACTTTTCCATTAGAACAGGGTTGGTTGATATCTCAGTATCAAGAATATCGGTCTCTCCGCAATGAGTTCCAGATCCATCCATTCCAATATTTTGAATCAAGGATTTTCCAGGATAAAGCGTTAGCATATTTTCCAAAAATGCAGAGGCATACCAGCGGACTGCCCATGAATTATTTCTTCCGTTTGTGAAATCTTTAAGCATTTTTGTAAATGGATAGGATCCATTATAGTCAAACTTGTGGCAAAGATTTTGATCGCGCAATTTTTTTAGGAGTTTTTTTCCATCTGGCTCAAAAAAATTCCAGGCTCTCCTCCAAGTTCCCCATCCTGAACAATCAGCGCCGAGGAGAAAAAAAGTATCGGACAAATGTTCAGTAGTTGGATAAATGTACCCATGAATACTGGCGACTTTTGATTCATCTTGATACAGCTCAAGAGCTTGATTCATGTAAGTAAGAAAGTATGGGGACGTTACAAGGTCATCTTCAAGAACAATGGTTCTGTCATATTCTTGTAGAGTTTCTGTGACGCCTTCTATGATATTTTTTGCTAAACCCCAGTTTTCAGATCTTTCAATAATTTTTGTTTCTTTAAACCCTTTTATTGATTTTAGATAGTCTCGCACTTTTTTAACGTCATCGTTTGCATGTAATTTAGGTCCATCGCTATAGACAATCAGCGTGCTTTCTGCAGAAAGTGTGTTTTTAAGAAGGGCATTTATAGTCTGTTGTGTATGCAGAGGTCGATTATAGACGAAAAGTATGATAGGTGCTGTTTTCATCTGTTTTTCCAACATTTAGAGTGAAGTTAGTTGAAGTAAATATTGCCCATAAGCGCTATGCTCTATTTTTTTTGCTAAAGTATTTACTTCTTGCAATGTTATATACCCATTTCGAAACGCAATTTCTTCAAGGCAGGCGATTTTAAGTCCTTGACGATCTTCTACTGCTTGTACAAAATTGGTGGCTTGTACAAGTGATTCATGCGTTCCAGTATCCAGCCACGCTGTCCCTCTGCCAAAAACCTCAACTTGTAGTTTTCCCCGTAGCAGATATTCTTTATTAACATCTGTTATTTCAAGTTCGCCTCTTGCAGACGGGGCTAGTTTTTTTGCTATTTCGATTACATCATTATCGTAAAAATATAGACCTGTAACGGCATAGTTTGATTTTGGGGTTTGGGGTTTTTCTTCAATGCTTACAGCCTGTCCATTTTCATTAAACTCGACAACGCCATATCGGCTTGGATCTCGTACATAATACCCAAATACAGTGGCGCCTTCTTTTTTTTCATTTGCTTTTTGCAATGTGGCGATGAGTTCATTCCCGAAGAAAATATTGTCTCCAAGTATGAGGCAGCAGTTATCATTTGAGATAAAAGATTCTCCGATAATAAATGCTTGAGCAAGACCATCCGGGGATGGCTGTTCAGCGTAGGAAATATTTATACCCCATTGATTTCCATTTCCTAGTAACCGTTGAAAGGTTGGCAAATCGTGTGGTGTTGAAATAAGTAGAATGTCTCGGATTTTTGCTAGCATTAGAATGGAAAGAGGGTAGTAAATCATCGGCTTATCATAAATCGGTAGTAGCTGCTTACTAATGGCTTGAGTTAGAGGGTATAGCCTGGTCCCGGATCCACCAGCTAGTATAATCCCTTTGCGTGCTGAATTGTGGCCCATTTTAATCCTAAGTAACTTTTGATGTGTCGAGAGTTGTATAATCCGTATGGATATAATCTTCTTTGTCGAAATAATGGGATGCTAATACAAGAAGAATAGCATCTGAGGAAAAATGATTTAAAGTGTGCCAGTCTGCGGCTTCTACAATCAAGCACTTATCGGGGGAGTTAAGGGTAAAAGTGTCTTGGTTTTTCCCGTTATTAATGTACACCTCGCACTTTCCTTTTAAGCAAATAAGAGCCTGTACGGTTTCTTTATGTCGATGCCCTCCTCTGCTTTGTGTAACATCGTACATCCAATAAACTCGCTTAATGTCAAACGGGACAATTTTCTCTATGACAGTTAAATTGCCTCGTTGGTCTGCATAAAGTGGTAATTCTATTATATAGGCCATTTGTCTACTCTCATTTTTTCAAGAGAAAAAATATTTCTGTGTTTTCCTAGAAGCGATCTAAGAAAAAAAACAATTTTTTGTGGGAAACTTTTTTTTGAAAGATTCTGTCCGTGGATGTCTATGTTTTCAATTGGTTGTATTTTTTGTTGTATTTTTTCTAAATGAAGGCAGTAGGGGCGATATATATTTGTGAGGATATCCTTCTCTAACTTATACTCTCCAAAGTCGATGGTTTTTTCGGTTAAAAATCTTACGGCATGAAAGTGGTAAAAAACTACTGGAAATGCCAAAGCATTATCTTTTTTTTTGGCGAAAAGTTTATTGTTTTCTACAAAAAGATCATATTGTTGAATATTCCATGGCGCCATCCCACCTCCTAGATGGGATAGTTCGTGCGTAGTTGGGAATCTTTGTGGCCAATCGTCTAAATATTTTTGATCTCCAAATTTCCCATCTTCGAAACGAGAAAAGCACCATTCTATACATTTTGCTTTCCACCATTCTAAGATAGATAGGCTATCTGGAGTATTCTTAAATGTCATGAACTGGACGCAGTATTTCCCGCTGGTTTTGGTTTGATCATACTCAGGGGTATATCGATGTTCTGTAATAAGAGCGGAGTGCTTTTCTGCTATTTCATCCAGTAATATCTGTGGGTTTGAGAAGAAATAAATATCAGCATCTACATAAGTGCATTCTTTTATCGAAAAATTTTTCATGCAATAAGAAATAATAGCCGGTGTGCAAGTCCAGCAGTATTCGGCTTTGGAGCGAGTAGGCTTTACTCGAAGTAATGATTCGTCTTCGAATTCTTCTAGTGAAATAATCGAAATATTTTTATTTTTAAGAGATCGAAGTATTTTAAGGCAATTTGAATCAAAAGCAAAAATAAACAAATGGAAATTATCAGAGTTTTCTTCTAGGGACTCTAATAGAGCGAGCCCTCTCGATAAATAATTACTATCAAATAGTGTGCAAAAATAATTCATCAAATCTCTTGCGTATAGAATGTGCTTTACTCATTTTTATAAAGCGCTATTTTCCAAATCTATTCAGCACTTCGATTACTTTACCTATTTCATCTGAGGAATGTCCAATGGAAATTGGCAAACTTAAGGTAGTTTGGTGTATTTCCTCAGAAATTGGATAATCACCAGTAAGGTGCGACAGCATGGCTTTTTGTCTGTGAGGCGGTGTCGGGTAATGGATGTCGGATTTAACACCGTTATTTAGAAGAAGCTCTTTTAACAAGTCTCTTTTTTTGTGTCTAATATTGAAAATATGGTAAACGTCGAAACAGTCTTTTTCTACTATTGGTTTGATAAATTGGTCATGTAGTTCTTTTAAATAAATGGACGCCAGCTCTCGTTTATGTTGATTGAACTGTGTAAGTTTTTTTAATTTGATACGTAAAATAGTGGCTTGTATTTCGTCTAGTCGAGAATTTACGCCTACATATTCGTTGTTATATCTGACTGTAGATCCATAGTTACGTAAGCTTCTGAGTTTGTGGGCGAGCTGATCATCTTGGCAGACAATGGCGCCGCCATCCCCCAAGCACCCTAGGTTCTTGGTTGGATAGAAGCTAAAGGCCCCCGCATCCCCAAACCCACCTGTTTTTTTTTTCTTGATATTCGGCGCCATGTGATTGCGCACAGTCTTCTATAATCTTTAGATTATATTGGGATGCAATCTGCATGATTATTTGCATATTGCATGCTTTTCCGTAGAGATGAACTACACAAATGGCTTTTGTTTTTTTTGAAATTTTCTCTTCAATTTTTGAGGGATTGATATTGTATGTTTGGAGGTCGGGCTCAACGAGTATGGGGGTTAATCCAGCTTTAATGATAGCTAAAATTGTCGCAATATATGTATTGGATGGGACAATAACTTCAGACCCTGGTTCAAAATTCCAGGCGAGAAGTGGTAGTATTAAAGCATCGAGTCCGTTTGCTACTCCAATACAATGTTTTGTTCCAATATAGGCTGCAAATTCTTTCTCAAATTGCGCAACTTCTTCCCCTAAGATGTACCAGCCCTTATCTAAAAATTTTTCAAAAGCTGTAATAAAATCCTGTTTGAAAAATTTGTTCACTTCGGACAATTTTTCGTATTCAATCATGAACGATATCTCTCACAATGGAAGTAATATGAAAGTCCGCATATGCTTCTCTTCTTGTAAAGAAGCGGGTGGTAGAAAGAAGAATTTATAAATTCAAGGGCTTTTTATAAAAATAAATTCAAAACTTTACTCAACTCCCCCCCGTCTTTCGCTCCACAAAAACCACGTTAGATACAGCTTCGATCTTTGCGATGACGCGGTGGAGTTGGTCTAAATTATGAATGTCCAACTCGAAGTCGAGAATCCCCATCATGTTAGGAGAAACACGCACTTGCGCTTTTTTGATGTTAGCGCCGCACCCAGAAATTGCAAGGGTAATCTCCGCGAGAATTCCCTGGCGGTCTTGCGTCACGACACGTAGGTAGGCGTTGTGTTTTTCTTTGGATAGCGCTGGGTCAGCCCATTGCACATCGATGCGGCGCACGGGATCGAGATCAAGTGCGCGTGGGCATGTGTTGCGATGTACAGAAACGCCTCGACCTCTTGTGATAAAGCCGATGATGGATTCGCCAGGAAGAGGGGAGCAACAACGACCAAATGTAACCAGAATATTGTCCAGTCCAGAAACCAGTATGCCGGATGGGGCATTTTTAGGTGGCCTTACCGGCTGAGCAGTAGGCGCTGCATGATCGCTTGGAGAAAGGCGAAGTCGAGAAGGTTCTTCTGGAGAGGGGAGTACTTTCGCTAAAAGGTCTTTGGGGCTGATGCGTCCATATCCGATTGCGATGAAAAGCTCCTCAGGAGAGCTTTCTTTAGCAGCTTTTGCTAACTTGTCAATCTGGCCGGTGCGAAAGAGAGCATCATACGTCACTCCGCGCTTCTCTAATTCATGGAGGAGCAAATCGCGCCCCATTTGAAGACTTTTCTCTCGCTGCTCGCTTCGCAAATGGGAGCGGATTTTGTTGCGCGCCTTGGAGGAAATTACGAAATTGAGCCAGTCTTTGCTTGGTGCTTGGCTGGTGGCAGTCAGAACCTCCACAATATCGCCGTTGGAGAGTTTGCCGCGTAGGGGCAAAATGCGGCCGTTTACCTTGGTAGCTACCGTATGCAGCCCCACATCGGTATGCACGGCAAAGGCAAAATCTAGCGCGGTGGCGCCGGTTGGCAATTGAACTACATCGCCCTTTGGAGTGAAAACAAAGATCTCTTCTTCAAAAAGGTCGAGTTTCACTGCAGCAAGGAATTCATTGGGATCTTGTACGTCGTGTTGCAGCTCCATCATGTGGCGCAACCAAGAAAAACGTTGGAGATCCGTTGTCGTATGCGGCGTAGCGTTTCGTTCTTTATAACTCCAATGTGCGGCTACCCCAAACTCACAGACATGGTGCATCTCACGGGTACGGATCTGGATTTCTACCGGCGTACCATTGGGGCGTACAATCGTGGTGTGAAGCGATTGATATAAGTTGGCCTTTGGCATGGCGATATAGTCTTTAAACCGACCTGGCATGGGCTTCCAAATGGCATGAAGGACACCCAAGGCTTCGTAACATTCCTTTACAGATCCTACGATGATGCGAAAAGCAAAGAGATCGTGAATGTCCTCAAAGGCAAGCTCACGGTCCACCATTTTTTTATAAATCGAGTAAAAATGCTTGGGTCGACCATATACGGAAGCTGTGTCGAAGGGGTATTTTTGTAGCTCCCCTTGAAGAACGGTTTTGATGTCGAGAATTTCTCTCTCACGTTCTTGTTTTTTGGCGGCGACCTTTTTTGAAATCTCTCGATAGGCTTGATTCTTCGTTTCTTTCAGGCATAGATCTTCCAATTCGCTTTTGAATCCGTAAATGCCCAATCGATTGGCCAATGGCGCATAAATCTCGAGTGTTTCTTCCGCAATGCGTCGCCGTTTTTCTGGCGCGAGAGAACCCAATGTCCGCATGTTGTGAAGTCGATCGGCCAGCTTAATGACGATCACCCGCAGATCTTTGGCCATGGCCAGTACCATTTTCCGAAAATTTTCGGCCATGCGATGTTGGGTCGAACTAAACTGGATTTTGGCTATTTTTGTAAGGCCCCCGACCAGTGTCGCAACCGTTTTTCCAAAGAGTTTTTCGATGGTCTCGATAGGAACGTCGGTGTCCTCTACGATGTCATGAAGGATGGCCGCAATTAGAGTGGGGGCATCAACATTAAATTCGGTTAGAATTTGCGCCACTGCAATCGGGTGAAGAATGTAGGGTTCTCCCGAGACGCGTTTTTGGTTTGCGTGCTTATCGGCTGAAAATTCATAGGCTTTTTGAATGGACTCCAGCATCAATGGATCAGGCAGGTAGGTTCTCACTTGCGTGAGCAGTTTGTCAAATTCCTCAGCGGGGGAGGGCGGTAGAAGATGCGCCATACTGTACCTTTAGTTGCTGGATCTGAGGGTCTGCATCAAACTCTTGCAATAATTTTCTACAATGCGCAAGTCCTTGTGCAGGAGAAAGTAAAGGAGCGATCTTTTTTACCAAGAGATTTTCTAGTTCTTCGTAGGCCGCCTCTAGCACGTCATTCACAATAAAGTGATGAAAATACTCGCATTGTGCAATTTCAGCTTGTGCGTTTCGGAAACGTTTCCACGTTTGTTCTGGGGTGTCTGTTTTCCTTGCCGACAATCGTTTCCAAAGTGTGAGCATGGAGGGGGGCACGATAAACAGAGCCGTGGCAGAAGGGATTTTTTTGTGTACTTGTAGCCAGCCTTGCACATCAATTTCTAATAATACCGTGCAACCCTTGCCTTGGATTCGCTCTACTTCTGGAAGACTGGTGCCATAGTAGGCCCCATGTACATTGGCATATTCGAGCATGGCATGCTTATCGAGTAGGGCTTGGAATTCGGCTGGTGTAACAAACCAATAGTGATCCCCATTTCTTTCCCCTACTCGTTGGGCACGTGTGGTGTGGCTTACGGACAGTTTGATTTGCGGGTGCTCTGCAATCAACCGTCGATTGAGCGTGGTTTTGCCTGTCCCTGAAGGGGCAGAAACAACATAGATATGCGAAGCGGCATTTATAGAAGCGTGCGTCACGATATCAGATTCCAAATGGGGTCGTTTATTTGCCATAGATCTGTCTCAGTTTTGTTTCCAACTGTAAGCTGTCATAACCATGAAAGTCCAGTACTCATCGGTAGATAGATCGAAAACCTCAAGTCGAGTGACAGGTGGTTATGCAGACGCTACTTGTAAGGGTGCTCCTTTATACACTTGTTGGCCTCTTCTGGCTAGGGTGCGGCCTTCCTGTTGTCGAGGTTTTTCCTGCATTATCAGGTTTTACCGGTAAAAGTGCGCTGATTGGGGTTGCCTGGAATCAAGGCCCCCCGCAAGCCCTTTTAGATACAGGTATTTCGGCGACTCTTTTGGATGAGTTTCCCTTATCTAGCCATATCCAATCCTATTTTTCTGGTCAAAGAATTTTTCCTGCCCATTCAAGTAAATTGGGTATTTTCTGCATAGAAGCCAAAAGCTCTGGCCATCTTTTTTCTTTTCTTCATACTCTCGAAAAAGAGGGGGAAGTACTATTTGTTGAACCCAATGAAACCTATGCATTCTTTTCTACCCCACCTTTACAACCTGTAGATTGGAAGGGGTTATCTTTATTGTATCAGGAGAAGTCAAATTGGTGGACAGAGAGCATTCGATTGCCAGAGGCGCTTGCCTGGTTGAAATTAAAATTTAGTGGTTCTAAAGAGAGCGTAGTAGCAGTTTTCGATAGCGGTGTTGATATTCAACATGTTGCACTTATGGAGGGGAAAATTTGGAAAAATCCGACACCGGGGGCATTTGGCTGCAAAGATGATGTGTGGGGATGTAATACAGGCGCTGATGCACCAGGGTTTCTGGGGACAGGGGATGTCTTCCCCTTTCAGACTTCTGCATATGGAGAACCGTGTCCAGCGGATATAAGCGGCCCAAGTGGGGACTGTTTTCATGGCACCAATGTGACGGGATTGGTGGTTGGAGATGTGCAGTTAGGGGGATCTGGAGTTTGTCCTGTCTGTCGCGTGTTGCCGGTAAAGGTTATGGATCGAGAGGGGGTGCATGCGCAGGTAACAGACGAGGCTTTTTTAAAAGGATTAATCTATGTTTCGAAAATCAACGAAGCATTTCCCGGTATGGTTTCTGTGATCAATGCTTCTTTTGGCAAAAAACAACGGTCTCGTATTATCGAGTTTTATATCAGCAAGCTGTATGAGCAAGGTACGCTTCTTGTGGCGGCGGCTGGCAATGAAGACACGGAAGAGCGAATGTTTCCTGCCGCTTTTCCCCAAGTTGTGGCAGTGACGGCGCTGACTCGCACCGGGCAAAAGGCTGTCTATGCAAACTTTGGTACTTGGGTGGATATTGCAGCGCCGGGCGGGGATGATGAGGCTGCACAAGGGCTCATTTTATCTCTGGTTCCAGGCTCTGGGCTGACCTTCACGCAAGGGACTTCGATTGCGGCGCCGTTTGTCTCCGGTGTTTTGGGTCTCCATGCGGCCTTGTTCCCCTCTTGGTCGGCACAGGCACGTCGACACGCGTTATTGCAATCCAGTAATCCCTCTCTCTATGACCCAACAGCTGAAGATGGTTTGAATGCCGATACTTATCTGGTGGAGGTGGATGGGGAGAAGCGTCCTTTGCTAGGCCATGGCAAGTTGGATGTATTCCAATTTTTGCAAGGACAGGGCGCATCTGGTGTACGCGGATACGAACCTTTGCCGGAGCGGGTGCAGCGTGGGTGTGGTGTAGTGGGTCTTGATCACGAGACAGTGGAGGAGGGGGGGCTTCTTTGGTTGCTTCTTCTCAGCCCCATTTTGTCTGTTGCGTATTTCCGTCGCAAAATAGATGGTAGATGAGAGTACGTTATTCTCTTCTCTCGTGGGGGATCCCCGGCACGTCCTTTGGTCGCTGGGGATGACGGGTTGGCTTCCCTCTCTTTTTGGGGTGCTGCTTCTCTTCGGTCGCTGGGATGACGGCACAAACGCCAGCCTATTTTTGCGAAGGAGGGAGTATGCCCACCAGTAGCACCCAAGAACGGGTGCCCTCTTACCTACAACCGTACATAGTCGAACAAGTGTACGAGCGATATACACCGCGAGAGCAGGCGACATGGCGCTTTATTATGCGCAATGCGAGGTGCTTATTTGCACAGAGCGCGCACTCGGTTTACTTGGATGGGTTGCGTAAAACCGGTGTCCCTATCGATAAAATCCCGCGGATCGAAGATATCGATCGTGTACTGTCCGAGTTTGGGTGGGGTGCGGTTTGCGTACGGGGATTCATTCCGCCTCTGGCATTTCTCGATTTTCAAGCGCGAAAAATTTTACCCATTGCAGCGGATATGCGAACGTTAGAGCATGTTTCCTATACGCCTGCGCCTGACATTGTACACGAGGCTGCAGGTCATGCTCCGATCTTAGCTGATGAGGAGTACGCGCATTACCTGACCCGATATGCCACCCTTGCCAGAAAGGCCATATTTTCTAGGGAGGATGTGCGCGTATACGAAGCCATTCGTAGGCTATCAGATGCCAAGGAGAACCCGGATTGTACTGCAGCGCAAATCGCACAAGCACAACGGGAGCTTGAGGAGGCCAACCGTTGTGTGTCTTGGGTCTCGGAGGCCGCTAAGGTCGCGCGCATGAATTGGTGGACCGCTGAATATGGGTTGATCGGCTCTCTTCATGATCCACAAATTTTTGGTGCTGGACTTCTTTCTTCTCTGAGCGAAGCTCATTCTTGTTTAGGAAGGGCGGTTCGTAAGATCCCCCTTTCCTTGGCTTGCACGGAGCAAAGCTATGACATCACAGAGCCGCAGCCCCAGCTTTTTGTAGCGAGAGACTTCGGGCATCTTCTTGAAGTGTTAGATGAATTAGAGGCCACTCTGTCTTTTCGGCGTGGAGAGGAGTATGGACTGTCTACCGCACAAAAAAGCGGGACCGTGACCACGGTGGCATGGGACTCTGGGGTTGCGGTGTCTGGGATCCTTGATTCGTACCAGGTGGATAAGGCTCGCGTTGTATACGCCCGCTGGCGTGGGCCCGTGCAAGTCTGCGCGGGGGACAAAGAGCTGCCAGGTCAGGGTCGCGTGCAACATCCCCAGGGATTCAGCTCGCCGATTGGGGCTTGGCAAGGTGTAGCCAAACGGCCCGATACTTTGAGCGACAGTGAGCTCAGCGCCCTTGGCATTTCGCAAGGCAAGCGGTGTGAGTTGATATTTGTCTCAGGCGTTCAAGTATCTGGCGTGGTAGATCATTGGGTTCGCAGTCATACCGGAGCGCTCTTGTTACTTTCTTGGCGAGAAGCCGAGGTAGTATGGAAGGGGGCGCAGTTGTTCCACCCTGATTGGGGCGATTTTGATATGCTGGTAGGCAGCGTGGCGGAAAGTGTCTATGGGGGGCCGGCTGACTGGGGCGCGTATGGGGGCTTTGCCCTTGGATCCGCCAGCTCTTCGCCAGGAAGGTCTGAGCCTTATACAGAAACCGATCGGCACGTATTTGCGTTGTACCAGCAGGTGCGAGAGTGTCGCCAGGCTTCTGGTTTATTGACAGCAGAAAAAATTCGCAGCATGGAAGTGGATGTCGTTCAAACCTGTCCGCAGGAGTGGCTCTTATTTGTAGAGCTGCTGGAACTTGCGGCGCGGTGTGAGGCAGCATATGATATTGCGGAGTTAGAACGGCGTGTCGCAGAGGCTTGCAGTCGTCATCCTGAGCTCTCGGTTTTTATCCAGCAGAGCATGCAGATGCGAGCGCAACTAGATTGAGGCTGGCTTGGATATTGTAACCATCGTTGTGCATCTGGTTGCGGGGGGAGCTTTCATTTTTTTGATTGCTTTCTTGCTTTATACGCAAAATCAGCTGCGGTTTGTTCGCTGGTGCGTACAGGCGCCAGATGGTATGTTGCGTCGAGTCGATCGGCCCTTGCGATATCTCTTGCGGTTTGCTGGGGCTTTTGCGATCCCAATTGAGGGGCCGCTCCCGCCACAAACAAGACAAGCGCCACGCATTATAGCTGGTGCTGCGCTTTTTCAGTTACACTTACAGGCGGGGATTTTAGCCTTGCGCTTTTCTCCAGCAGGGGAAAAGTGGGTATGCCATGTGCGGGCGCGTAAGATACCGGCACATGCAATGGAGCTTTTACAACAGGTAGAAAAAGAGCTCTCTTTTCCTTTTACATTGGATGACATATGAAAAAATGGCTTGTGGTGACGTGTTTGTCGGTTTTCTTAGTGCAGTGTGTATCCTTTCAGTCTGAGGAAAAAAAACCGCCTGTGATTACCTCCACCATGGATCGGGAGGAGGCGATAGATGCTGCTGTTACCTTCGGGGATGAAACCTTAGAACAGGTGCGTCGTCTGTTACAGAAACGAAAAGAGCAGGGTAAAGCAGGGGATGAGTTGTATCATCTTATCGGTAAGAATTTTCTTCTCTGGCCTGGATTTAAATTACTAAATGCCGTGCGATTGTACCAAACCTTAAATCATAGTGAAGCACATAAGCTCTTTGCCATTTTGGTTCGAAGCGACCGGGCGTTGGGGCAACAAATGGGCTGGCGTTTGGCTACAGCATTGCCAGGGCCTCTGATGGCAAAAGAAATAGATCGTAGGCTTACAGAAGATTTGAAAGAGGATACGCTTTCAGATGATCTATTTCCGGAGATGGCACAGGCTGTGGCAAGCAATGGTTTAAGGCATGCATATACCATTGTCCGCAAGGGGTTGCTCACGGTGCATCATCCGGCATTTGCGGAAGCCATGGCTGCCTTAGATTCAACGAGAGCCTCGGAGGACTTTTTGGAGTATTTGTCCTTGGCGAATCCAGAAGAGCTGCGTCAACTTAGCTTGGTGCATGTGGATTTGTTAACATGTTCTCGAATTTTGGAGCATTTGGCCTCGCATCCTACCTCTATCGCAAACAGTAAGCTTGAAATTCTTTTCTACTATTCCGTATCCCGTACGACAGCTTTATCAGAGGGTGCAAAGAAGGTCTTGGCCCGACTGATGGAGACCGATGTTTCTTATCTGGCTTTTGTTTTTATCAATCTTCCGACATGGGCCCAGATGGCCTATATCGAAGGAACCCATCAAAATTACAATGCTACAGCGGGGCATTTTTTGGGTGAGGTGGAGAAGCGAAGCGCGCAGAAAGAAATTATCGAGGAGATCCAGTCGGTGACTCGCTGAGGAGGAGGGTTGTTTTTTCTCCTCGCATTTTCTTGGATCCACCCAGAGCTTTTCTTTCTACCGTGCCAGTAGGCATGCAGAGCATCCCCACTTTTGTCTCTTGCACCAATGGCTTTCCAATCAGAACTGGGAGAGGGGGCGCTACTTGTAAGGCTTGTGCCACCGAAGGGGAGGCAAAGCAGTAGGCAGCGGCAGAGAATACATGTCGCTTGACACCAGTTTGCTCATCCAACCACTTCATTTCTGGAATCTGTAGCAGAGGAAAGTCACTGTAGCAGCGATCTCTTGTACCCAATAGTGGGCATGGCATGGCATGGGGGCATGGGTAGAGGGAGACAAATCCGCCTGCGACAAGTTCGTTTCGCAAGCGCATCATGTCCACTGCGGAGTCTTCTGTTGCTGGCTCTAAAATAAACAATAGGCTGTTGCGATTGACTTGTTGCAGGAGTCGGTCGATGAAGGCCTCATAGCGCTTTTCTGGCTTTTGAATTTGATTGAGTACGTTGCCCAGAAGGAAAATGGATGTTTCTGCCAGTCCTTGCGGCATGCGCAACTCATGGGCTTTGCACTGAATCGGTTTGCAGTCAGCTCCCGTGGATTTCACCATGTCGGTGGCCAGCTTGAGAAGATGCCGATTGGGGTCCAATAAGCTGACTTGGGGTTTTTTAAGAGGAAATGCGGTGAGGAAAGCATGGGCAAATGCCCCGGTCCCACAGCCGATGTCATACAAGTGACAAGCTTGTTTTTCCAAATAGGCGTGGAGATTATGGGTGCGGTTTACTCGTTCAAGCAGGCGATATACCCGAGCAAAATTGGGGAGATGAAATCCAAGCATATAGGCAAATGCGCTTCTTGCATGTTGTAGCAAGGAGTAGTCGATTTGGTCTCGGCTTCGGGTGTAGGTGAGACGCAATCCCTTGATTTCATTCCCGTAGATAGAGAGCCACTGACGAAACACCTTGGCGCGAACTGGGTTCTTATGCTTCTTCTTGTCATGGCTCAATAAGGTCTGATACCAGCTGGTTACAGCCGGTTCGAGTTGTAATTTGTAGGTAGGTTCGATCTTGGTTTTTACTGTTGGCAAAGTGGAAACCCGCCTTTCATTCGCTGGGGAGACAGAAGGAAGCAGGGTACCAAAGTATTGCATAGGAAAAAAGGGCGATTTTCTGATATACCGATCTAACTTGAAGATGCCTTGCATGATCCGTCATCCCCAGCGACCAAAGGGCGCGTCGGGGATCCCCTTCGATCGAGGGAGATGCCCATACGGCCTTCGGCCTGGGCATGACGGCATTAGACATCTTCGTTGCCGATGGGTATGCATTTATCCATCTTACCGTTAGACGGATAACAACTTCATATTGCATCATTTCTTTACAGGTACAAAAATGTCGACAAATTCATTTGAGCTTTTGATTTATGGATTTCGCGCCTGCTTGGCTCTTTGGAGCAAACGACCCGATGCCGTGGTGCGGGTATATTGCCTGTCTTCTATGGTGCCGAAATGCAAGGATATTTTGCAGGCTTGTGCAGCGCAAAAGAAGGCCTACCACATTGTAGAACCCGAAGCCTTGGAAAAAATTACCAGTTCGGTTCATCACGAAGGTGTTGCCATACTGGCTCGATTTCCAGAACCATGGAGTGGAGGCGCTTTTTTAGAGCACCTGAAAAAAAACCCGGAGAATGGCCCTCTTGTTTTCGTCGATGGGGTAGGAAATCCCCATAATTTGGGTGCAATTTCTCGGACCATGGCCCATTTTGGCAGTCGATACCTTATTGGAGAGACAGGGGAGCTCCCCCGTTTGTCAGCCTCTTGGGTGCGCCTCAGTGAGGGTGGTACTGAGTCAGTAGCGCAGGTCTCTGTAGAGAGAAAAGTCCTCTTTTTGCAAGAGTTACAGCGCATGGGATGGGCCCTCGTGGGGTTCTCCAGTCGTGCGACAGACTCTTTGTTTCAAACTCCTTTGCCAGAAAAAACGGTGTTGGTAGTAGGCCATGAAATTACCGGTATTTCTAGACCGGTAGACGCTCTTCTTTCTCAACGGCTCCGCATTCCGGGTACTGGTGCTGTAGCCAGTTTGAATGTAGGCGTAGCAACCGGTATCGCATTGGGTACATGGGCTGCGCAGCATTGCTCTGATAAATAAGGGTTATTCTGTTGCACCAACTTCGCTGCCTTCCCAATCAGATCGCATATTTAGCCCCGCTTGGTCTTGAGGATCTCTTTGCCGAGCGTCTTGCTGGCAAGCCTCATCTGCGCCAGGAGCGGTTGTTTTGGGGTGCCATTGAAGACTCACTTTTGAATCGATTTGCCTCCAATATATGGCGTGAGCTGTATGAGATTGAATTTGACTCCATCTCTGACTGTGCCAAAGCTTTGACTTCTCTGCAGCGTAGCTGGTGGGCTTATATGCCAGCTGGCTCTAGTCGTGCTTCGTATATTCAAAAAGCCTTGCCCCATGTAGGGGCTAAACCTGTTGTATTTACCGGCAAGCCTATGGTGTATCCCCCCTTGGGATCCTGGCGCCTCTTAGATGATCATCGGGTGCTGGCTTCGCCTTCTTGTAGCAGCCCTCGTCCCAATGGAGAGTGGATCTTTGCGGAGGATCGAGCGGGCCCCCCCAATCGCGCCTATTTGAAGCTCTGGGAAGCTTTTACTCGAATCGGAGTTGCGCCACAAAAGGGCGAAATATGTCTCGATCTCGGTGCATCACCGGGAGGATGGACGTGGGTGTTGCACCAGATGGGCGCCCATGTGAAGGCTTTTGATCGAAGTCCTCTGCGAGCAGATTTGATGCAGGCAGCTGGGGTTGAGTTCATTGAAGCCGATGCTTTTCGGGTGGATCTATCGGCATATCCAGAGGCTTCGTGGTTGTTTTGCGATGTGATCTGCTATCCAGAGAAACTCTATGAGTGGGTGAGCACGTGTATGGTGCCTTCTTCCATTCAATATGCAGTGTGTACGTTGAAGTTTCAGGGGCGAGAGCATTATGGGGTAATCGATTCTTTTGCTCAAATCCCGAATGGGTGGCTGGGGCATCTTAGCCAAAACAAGCATGAGCTTACTTGGGTGTGGAGTCGGTTGCCGCAAGGGGGATCCCCGACGGCAGAGGCAGCCTGGGGATGACGGAATTACTTTAGCTGAATGCCTTGGTAAAAAAGATCTTCCTCTTCCGTAGCCAACGATAAATCAGCCAATTGCTCTACTGCTTGATATCGCAACTCCAGGGCTCGATCTACTTCTTGGGTCCAGCTTCGCACATCCTCATGATACATCTGAATTGGGATGCCTCCGTGTTGGTATTGCCGCCGGCTTTCCATCGCAATTTTTTGGCTCGATCGAATGATATCCCCTTGGCTTTGAAGGGTTGTGAGGGTTTCCTTCAGCTGATTCAAAGATTGCGTGATGCGCGCTTGTTGTGCTTGCAGCTCTTGCTCATATAGCAGTGTCCCGGATTCCATCCGGAGTTCAAGGGCTTTTTGTTTGTAATAAGGCTCTGCAGATAATGCCCAGCTAAATCCCACCAGAAAAGCGTGGGTACTCAACTCTCCCTCTCTTCGGCCATCTTGATAGGACACAAAAAAATCGGGTGTCCATTTCATGCGTTCTTGCTGCAATAAATTTTGATTTTTTTCCCGTGCTACGGCTGCTTTTTGTGCCAAAATGGGCGGTGTTTTTGGTTTGCCTCCGAGTGTAGGAAACGTGAAATTTTCCGGAAAAGGCGTGTGGAGAGAGATAGCGGAAGTTGGAAGTTGAAGGGCTTTTTGTATCGCTATATCATAGGTTTCTTTTCGCGCCGCCAAGCTGTCGACCACTTGCTGTTGCTTGCGAAACGCCTGTTCAATTCGTTCTCGATCAAGGGTCGGCAGTCGTTCTTGGTAGCTTTTCTTTTGCAAGAGATCCCGTTCTTCTCGACGAGAGTGTAAGATTTTTTGGGCCGAGGCAAGCTGATACTCTAGTTGACATGCTTTGAAATAGGCCAGCCGAACGCTATGAAGAAGCGTGTGCTTTTGCGCGGTTTGGGAGAGGCGAATGTCTTGTTGTTCCAGCTCCCACCCAGCTTGAGCAGCATTGTGAGAAAAGGGGTTCTTTAGATCCGCGCGTATTTCAATCATAGAGTTTTGTGCTGCACTCGGTTGATCTGCTGATTGGTTTCTTCCCTTCTCGTACTGAAGTTTTATCGTAGGGAGACGAGCCGCTCGTGTGGCTTGTTTTTCCTTCTCAACCGCCTCATAGAGCTGATCTGCACTTTTTATAGTTGGGTTTCGGCGCAAAATAAGGTCTTGGGCTTCTTGCAAGGAGAGCCCCTTTGCTTGTAGAGACAGGCTAAGTAGAGCGAAATAGTAGATCCAAGGCTTTTTCATTATTTTACTTTCACTTCATATCCGTGCGACGAAGGTAGGCATACTCCAGCGTAGGCACCAAATACAGGGTGAAAAGGAGGGAAACCCATAAGCCTCCGCAGACTGCAATCCCCAAGGGTTGCAAGATTTTGCCCCCATCTCCAGCCCCGATTGCGATAGGTAACATCCCCAAAATGGTCGTAAGAGAGGTCATCAAGATGGGTCGGATGCGTTTCTTCGCTGTTTCTAAGATGGCTTCTCTTGAAGCTGTACCCGCTCGATGTAAGTGTAAGATTTTTTCTACCAGCATAATGGAGTTGGCTACGGTGATACCGATAAGCAAAATGATGCCCAATGCTGCATTTACGCTTAAGGTGGAGTGGAAAATATAAAGGGAAAGAAATACGCCGATGAGCCCAAATGGAATCGCCAGCATGATGATGAAAGTATGAACCAAGCTGGAAAATTGCAGGTATAGCACGAGGAAAATCAATCCAAGAGAAATAGCGATGGCCAATAGTAGCTCATGCAAGGCTTGGGTAAGTTCTTTTTGGGTGTCTTCCGGGGTCAGGGCAACACCGTTATTTCGCTGCTGGGCTTGGAATGTCCCAATAAACTCGGACAACTTCCTTCTAAGAGTTTTTTCTTGTCGTTTTTCTTTTTCTGTAAAATTTCCGGAATACGTATAGGTGTCATCTCCATCTACGCGATAGAGGTTGCTGATTCGGTTGCTTTCCAGCTTGACGTGCATCAAGGCCCGCAGCGGAATAATTTTTTCTCCCACAAAAATGGGCAAAGCCTCCATATCAGCTATAGAAGTAAGGGTTTGGTGAGGATACGCAGCTACAATGGGAAGTTGTTTTTCTTGTAAGGTAAATAACCCAATTTCAATGGGATCTGTGCCAAGCAAAATCATTTGGCCTATATCCGATGGCGTGAGATCATTCGCCTTATTTGAAGACAAGTGCGCCCAAGCTGCAGGAATGGGAATGAGGTTGGCCTGAGTGGGGAATGCGGATGGAGGGTCTGGTAAATTGGTGAGGATGCCGCGATCCAAAAGCTCTACACGAAAGGCCTCTCGTACGGCCCTGATTTCTTGCGAGTGTCTGCCGTGAAAGGTGATTTCCCAATCAGGAGGATTCGGCAACGGGAGCTCGGCTGGATTAAATGGATAGAAGTCGAATTTGGCATCCAGACGAGATTTGGCCATTTCTTCTAGAGATTCTTGCATGGCTTTTGCTTCGGATTTATCGCGGAGAGAAATCCAAAATGCAGAGCGGTCTTTTTGGTAGACCTCAGCAAAAGTAAAATCGATTTTATCGCCCCATTTTTCTCTGATCTGCTGCTCAAATTTGGCTACATAGGATTGGGTTTGCTGGTGTGTGGAGGATTGGTACACTTGAATCTGACTGCTGATAATCGCAGTCTCAGGTATGCCAATAATTTCTCGTTTCAGTTGAGAGGGTATCCATGTGACCGCTGCCACCAAAGTTGCGAGAACCGCTACGTATAAGACCCACTGTGTCTTTCTTTGTTCCAGTAGCCAACTCAAGCTACTTTCGTACCCAGTATAGAGACTGTTCCATCTGCGCTCCAACCAGGGAAGGGCATGGTGCTCTGAGGTGACGCCAAATCGATATGCCATATGTACCCGAATACTGGGAACCAAAAGAAGGGCGATAAACAGAGAGAGGCCGTGGGAGAAAATCACGGCTTTTGCCAAGTCTCCTAGAATCGCTTCGGTAAGATCCGAGGTAAAGGACAGGGGGATAAACACAATTAGCGAGGTAATGGTAGATAGTACTACCGGTATATAGACCTCCTGTACGGCTTCTACTACGGAAGAAACAATGGCTTGCTTTGAAAGCCTTGTGCCTTTGAGCAAAGCAAATCGCTTCAAGATGGAGTCGATGACTACGATGGAGGCATCTACGTTCATTCCCACAGAAAGAGCCAGCCCTCCCAAGGAAATCATGTTGATGTGAACCCCAGCCAGTTTCATAAGGATAAAAGATAAAAGCAAACTCAAGGGGATTTCGATTAAAGCCGGCACAGTACCTGAGAGTGTGCCAATAAAAAGAAACAGAATCAGTACTGCGATAAGGGAGCAAATCCCGACTTCTTTCAACACATTCGAGATAGATTGGTCTACAAACGCGCCTGGGTTTACCATTACCGTGTAGTCAATGTCGGAAAATTGGGGGTCTTTTTTGAGGGTGTTCTCCAAGACGGCAATGATTTTTCGACTCATGTCTCGGATATTTTTTCCGGGAGCTGGCTTCGAGAAAATTAAGACGGAAGAGGAGCCGTTTAAGGTTGTGAGGTTTCGTTCTTTGCTCGCAGGTTCGACTTTGATGTGGGCAATTTCACTTAGGTAGATTTTTTTATCTGTCGTTTTGGTTACGAGAAGGGATCCCAGCTCTTTTACGTCGGTGAGCGGTGTTCCAATTTCGAGGGAAAGCTGATTGGTGCCGACGTGGACTTCTCCCCCATTGTAATGGGTCATGGTTTGTTGGATTTTTTCAATCACTTCTTTGGGTCGTAACTTGAAAGCCGCTAGTTTAGTTGGAGAGAGATCAATGGTGATTTGCTTGGCGGCAGGATCGTTGATCCAAACGCGCTCTACCTCTCGAATACCCGCAAATTTGGTTCGCAGAATGGGTTCCAGCGCTGTATGTATGTCTACATCAGAGCGAGCCTTGCTATGTAAGCTGGCGAGAAAAAACCCGGTCCCACTGGAATTTTGCCATACGCCGAGACGGCGCTGTACCTCTTGCGGCCATTGGGATTGAAAGGTATTGATCACCTGCTTGACTTCTTTCAAGCACTCCGCTCCTTCATCCCCCCATCCAAACTGGATATTATAATAGACGCTTTTGGCGCTGTATTGGGCTTCTACACGGTCTGCTGTACAGGACTTCCCTCGAATAGCGTGGAGTAGCTGTTCGATATCTTTTCCATAGGAGGTGAGAAACCCATCCCGTGTCAAATTGCCATAGGGGACCTCAGATCCGATTTGGGGACGTGTAGAGTTGGGAAAGAGGGAAATCGGCAAGGTTTGATAGCAGAGAAACCCCGCAATTCCCAACAAGAGAAAACACAGGTAGATGCGATGGGGGGCGCTATATACGCTATGAAGTTTCATTTCATTTCATTTCATTTGTCGGTTCGATTTCCACAGATTCATTTTCTCGCAGATATTGTGGGCTCTGTAGAATTACATGGTCGCCCACTTCGAGGCCGGTTTGGATTTCAACCCGGTCCCCATGTTCTTTTCCCAATTGGACTTTTTTCTTATGAACTTTGCCGGCCTGCACCACTTTGAGGATGGGGAGTCCGTTTTCCAGGGAAACGGCTTGTTTTACGACCAAGAGCGCTTTTCTCGGATGCAAAGAGAAAACAACATGACCCAGCATACCTGGGTAGAGTTGGGCCACTTTCTTTGGGGTTTCAGGGGTCCATTGCGCTTTATCCCATTGAAGTTCAGCTGTTGCCGTGCCTGTCGTAGGATCTATACGAGGGGCGATGCCTTGTAATCGCACTTGCGATAAGGGTCCCTCTGCCGTGCGAAAGGACAGGGTGCCGAGTAATCCGATGGCGAGCTGGGAGAGTTCCGTTTCAGGAATTTCGATTTTGAGGGCTACGTGTTCTCGATTTACGATGTGTGCCAGCAGTTCTCCGATTTCTACTCGAGCACCCACTTTTTTGTAGACCGCAGCGACTTGTCCCGAGATCGGGCTTTTTACCACAAAGGGGGCCTGAGAATACTCGACTTTGCTGTGTTGCAAGATGAGGAGGGGCTGACCGCCTTGCACTGTAGAGCCTAGTTGTATAGGGAGGGATTTTACGGTACCTGCAATTTCTGCATGGAGGTTGCTCTCTTGTTGAGCTTCTACGATAACGGGATATTGATAGGTATCGAAAAGGGTCTCCGGTTGCACTGCATGCACTTGGACTTTGGCAAGGGGTTCGCTGAAAAGAGGGGTTGTACATAAGCAAAGAAGAAGGGTCCACACACGGTGCATAAAGGGCTCCACCAAAAAAAGATGGTGGTAGCGTACCATGTTGCCGCGCGGAGAGCAATCTATGCAACTTTGGGTTGAAAAGGTCCTGAATCTAAACCCTTGTCATGCCCGGGCTGCTTCTAGGATGGGAGTTTACTTACGTTGCGGTGGATTAGCTATCCAACCAGCCTGTAATATCCATAAGAAAGCCAAGTGTATAGGCGGCACCCAAAAAGGGCATAACCAAGGCGATGAAAGGCACCACCACGAGAAACCCGGCGAAATCACTGAAGCTTTCGATTTTCAAATCCCCGGGTAGATCAAAGGACTTTTGTGGTCGACGTGACATAATAGCGGACCTCCTACAAATGTAGCTTCTTTTCTAACATGGAAAGGGTGACCGGTCCCACGATCCTTTCTTGGATGACGCCTTCTTTATCGATCAAAAACGTTTCTGGTACACCGGAGACGCCATAATCCAGACTGACTTTCCCGGTTGCATCCAGACCGAGGGGGTAGGTTTTGCCAAAGTGGGCGGCGAATTTCTTGGCCGCTGGTAGTTGATCATGTACGGCGACCCCAAGGACGACAATATCTTGATCTTTATACTTGCTCCAGAAGGCCTCCATCTCCTTCGCCTCCTCTCCGCAGCTGCTGCACCAACTGGCCCAAAAGTTGAGCACCACCCATTTTCCTTTAAAGAGGGAGAGGGTGAGGGGCTCTTTATTGGGCGCCATCTGATCTTGGCCTTGAATCCACTCCAAGGTGAACCCCGTCGCTGCTTGATGGGCATGGGAAGTGGGTTTTTGATTGGGGTCAAGGAGAAGGCCTTTGCCTAATAAAAAGAACAGGCCCGTGAGGCAGGTGAGGATGATCCCCACGCCGAAGAGATGTTTTTTTTCCATGGCTAGGTCCTTATTCTTTAAAGAGAGACTGCTTAAGCAACGCAGGGTTGATGGCGTGCTGGTCTTTCGGGACCTTGTATTCTTCGGAGTGTTTTACCATGAGTTTCACTGCATGAAATAGTGCACCCGTTTGCGCGATGCGGCCTTGGGCCACCACACCAGCACTTTCTTTGAGTAGATCCGGCGGGCTACCGTGGTACTGCACTTCGATCTCAGCTGCTTGTAGATCTGTGAGGACAAAGGAGAGAGAGAGTGAGGTTGCTTCCCATCGAAGCGTACCGGGCTTTACCATACCGCCTACTTTGATTTCCTTTTGGCTTAGCTCCATGGCTTGAGCCTTGGCTTCTTGGGGTGTGTAGAAGTAGACCGAATATTGCCGCATGGTGATGAAGGAAATGCCCCCGATACACGCAGCGATGACGACAAGACCTATGATCCATTTACGTTCCATGGGAAGTTCCTTTGGCAAGCAGGGTAAGGAGTCTACGATTCTCTCGTTGTAACCGCACTTGCAGTAACGTGTACCCAATAAGAACAAACGCGCTGATACCGAAAGCGGTGTAAATAAAAGGGGCTGCGTTCATGACAAGGTGCCTCCATGAGCGGTGTGGCAGAGGGATTCTTCAATCTCGTTGTGCGTTTGGATGTTTTGGCTGCGGAGGAGGATGAGCCAAGCTGCAAACCCCAACATGACAAAGATTGAAGCCACAAGCGGGTAGAGGATTTCACTGGACATGGGGGCGCTAGGAGAAAGCAAGCTTGGGGGCTGATGCAAGGTTCTCCACCAGGTCACGCTTTTGTAAATAATCGGAACATCGAGGAAAATCAAAATACCAAAGACGGAGCAAACTTTGGCGCGAAGCGGATAGGAATCAAGCGTGTTCCATAGCAATAGGTAGCAACCATAAAGAAAAGCGAGAATTAAGGTGGTGGTAAGGCGTGCATCCCATGTCCACCACACGCCCCAGGTTGGATATCCCCAAATGGATCCCGTAAAGAGCGTGAGTAAGGTGTAAATCAGCCCGACTTCTGCGCAAGCTCGTGCGGTCCATAGGCTCATGCTGGCAGCGCTCTTTTGCAGCAGTACCCGTAGACTGCAGATACAGAGTACAAACGCCGATAAAAAGGCCGAAAAGGCGCAGGGCACATGGAGATAAAGGATGCGATACACCTCTCCTTGGTAGAACTCTGTGGGGGCCCTAAAGATCCCATAGCCCCAAGTAGCGAAGACACCGCTTAACAAAAGTACGCCCAAAATAGGGGTGGATATAATCGACAAATGCGACCTCTTTCTTATGATGCATCCGACATGACGATGCCAAAAAATAGGACACCCACTGTAACAAACAAGGTATCAAAGGCTACCAGAAGATATATCCAATGGCGGAAGTCTTCAAGATTTTGACTCTGCAAGAGTTGCAAAGAGGCTTGGCTGCCCGCAAGAAGCAGGGGGATGGCCAGGGTAAAGTAGAGCAAGGGCTGGATCAGATCTTTGCCAGAAGCTTGTAGCGTCATGGCGGTAGCCAGTGTGCCCACGGAGGCAAGTCCGATCAGGCATAGGAGCAAAATCCCCAAAAAACCGAGATAGAAGGAAACTCCTACGTCATGTTCCCCGTAAAACAGACTGGAAACCAAGAGGGAGGGGAGCAAAATCCACAAGCCATGTAGTGCGGCGAGTAATAGCTTGGCGGTGTACCAGGCGCCCATGGAAATGGGATAGGTGCGTAGCAGCTCCGCTACTTGATCTTTTTGCTCTGGGTCTAGAATCCGGGAGAAGGCGTTTTGTAAAGCAAAGACCAGTACGAGGAAGGTTTGAGAAACAAAGACGGGTTTGGCGTACATCGCCGGCATTTGACTGGCGGTAAAGGTAAATACCGTGAGCATCACCAAAGCAAACAAGAGAGGGGATACGAATCGCTCCTTTGAGGTCCAGTCCAGTCGCAGTCCGTGGCGCAGCAGTAGCCAGATTTGTTTAAGTAGCATAGTGGCCTAGATCCAAGACGATGGGTTGAAGTGCGGTGCAGAGTGCCTCGTCGTGGCTTACCAGGATCACAGCACCTTGATGAGCGAGGTGATTTTTGACAAGCGCGAGAAAAGCCGCTTGCCCCTCTGCATCGAGTCCTGAGGTGGGCTCATCGAGAAGCCAGTAGCGGGTTTGAGAGAGGGAAAGGCGACACAGGGCGATGCGTCGCCGCATGCCGGTGGACATCTTCCCCACAGGGAATCGAAGATCGAGGAGGGCAGCGGGAATTTTCCAGGCCAAGAGAGCCTCTCGAGTCTTGGCCTCTTCCAAGGGAAGCCCTCGAAGCTGCTGCCAAAAGTGAAGATTTGCCCCTGCATCGAGGGTGCCGAAGAGTGCATTGCCTTCTGCTGGGAGATATTCCCACGAAGCGGGCATGGAAATGGTGCCGCTACGGGGGGTGTGAAGTCCGGCCAGCAGGCGTAGTAAGGTTGTTTTGCCTATGCCATTGGGTCCTTGAATGCGCAGCAGTTGACCTGATAAGACAGTAAAAGACACCCCCTGGAAGAGGGTGCGGCGTTGAAATGCGTGAGAAAGGGTATCGGCTACAAGCATAGAGGGACTCCTAGAGGCCCGTTTATATCATGGGGGATGGCGAGCGCCAAGAGAGGGGCTGCGATTATATAAAGCCACTGGCTACTTTCTCGATTCGGCTATCAAAAAAGGTCTGACTCCAGACTTGCAGAGAGGGGGGCTCGCTTGCGGGCAAAAATCTTTCAACATCTGATTTTGCCATCTCCCAATCGATAGAGGCCACTTTGTGGGGTGAGAGGAAAGGCAAAGGGGAAATCTAGGTAGCGGGTTTCATACGGGCGGCCAAACGGCGGTGATGTGTCTAGGCATTTTCTTTTATTAACATGAAATCCAAAGCCATCGGAGTTTTTTCTCTGCTTACGTTGAACTACATACAGGCCGCTGGTACTGGAGGTAAAAAGCCACAACGTTGTCCGGTTCCTTGTGGTTGTAGTGGACACGCCGGCGGCTGTCGATAATCCATACGCTCTCTCCGTCATGCCCTGGCCGCCTCGGCCGTATGGGCATGTACCTCGGTCTTGATGGGATCTCACTTTGCTCGGACATCCTCTCTCGCATTAACAGAAATCACGGCAAGGTTGCGCCGCTCTGCTACAATGTAATTACCGAGTCCGATATCTTGTACGCTCGAGGCAAATTCAAATTGCAGCAGTCCGAAATTGAGATTGATTCCACCAGAAAATCCTGTGGGGTTATATCCGACTCGTAGGCCCAACCATCCTTCGCTGCCAAAGCCGCCCCATGTAATCTCCATGCCGGTGCGCCATTTTTTCCCAACAGAAATTTCTTGATTTGTCAGGTCTTGGCCTTCGAGAATCCAGTTGAATGAACCATGAGAGCCAATGCGAGGGGAAATAGAGGCTCCAACAGTGACGGTTTCTGGATCTTGGGTTTCGGTGCTGCCAGCTGCATGGCTGCTGCCTTTGTATCGTGTACCCCCAATGTTATTCACGACCACTGCGAGAGCAGGTCGGCTTTTGGGTCCTAGTACCCAGAGCATCCCTGCATTCGTTGCGGTACCCGATGTAGAAGCTGCCTCTTCCGAAAGTACATGAGAGCGGGTGCTTGGGGTTGTCAGTGTTGCATAGTTGAGAGCGCCTGAAAATTCTGTTCGATGTTGATAGGCTGTGTAAATGCCGAGATAAAATGTTTCGGTGGAATTCACTGCACTGAAGCCAATGCCGGTAGAGCTCTGGCTGCGATAGGCAGCCTGAAGATTCTTTCCGTCTGCTGCTTCTCCTGCTTTGCGAAAAGCTGCAACTTGATAATCCAGGGCTTGTAGAAAAATCAATCGATTATATCCAGCCGTGAGCAGCCCTGAGGTGCGTGCATACTGTCGCTTGCCCTCATTTGCTCTTAGTATGGTTTCAGCTGCGTCGCTGTCGGATTTCGCCCCTTCTTGAGAGAACTCGTGATTCAAACTCGTGGTATTGGTATTGAGCCCAGCACCTACATACGGCAAGTTGAGCTGTCGAATTGTCGGTGGGGTAGTTTTTTCCCAATGCAACCCTCCAATTCCAGCAGGATTATAGAAAGGTGCATGAACACCGTCTGCTAAAGTTGAAAGAGCCCCCCCCATGCCGGCTGCGCGTGTAGAGAGAAAAGGATCTGGATAGAGCACCGTCTTGGGGGTCTCCTCTGAAGGGCTTGCGGCAGAAAAAAAAGGGCAAAAAAGGAGAGGGATCAAAATCGTGCTGCGTAGAAAAAAATGAACATGCGTATACATACCCCTGCATCGGATCAAAAGTTACGATATTGAGGAAGGTTACCTAGGCAGAATGGGCGCGAGGCATGCCGGTGACAAGGGAAGGAGAATCCAGCTAAATCCTGGAATATTGTAGCATTCTACCCCGCCAAAAGTCGGTTTGTCGGGGTAGTGTCGATACCGGTACCGGCACCGAGAAAAAACTCCAATTGTTTCAATTTCTTGCGTATGCATATGACCGCCGTTCATGGTGAACGTATCTTGTGGACGCAACGTCCAGGCGGTGGGGATGCGAGGGTCCTGTTGGTCCTTTTTTTTTTGGATGGGGCTTGGGCTTTTTCCGGTTGCTGTATAGGTCCGATGGAAAAGAGTGCCGGGGGGTAGTTCTTCGTACAATCCGATATCTTCTGGGGCGTCAGAAATTTCGTAGGAAGGGCCATTTCCATAAGAGGAGACATTCTCTTTTGTGGGTTTGGATGAGGGCTTTTCTTTTTTTGGTGCACTCCCAAGTGCGGTATCTGATTGCACATGAAAAGAAAGGTTGGACCGATTTTGGGGAAGAATTTTGTCTTTTTGCGGGAAGGACAATTTCCATTTTTCTTCCATTCCCAGTAATGAAAACGAAATACTTCGGTTCTTCGAGTTTTGTTCTCCTATGCATGTATCTATGGCGATGGTTCTAACTTGTTTGGCAGAGGCAGCATTTTTTTCGAGGGAGTGGCGTTCTAAGAGTGCATACCCTATAGCATATGGCGTTTTCCAGCTGATAGGGGTGCCGCTATCATGTGCATCTAAAAATACGATCCACTGCACCTCTCCTGCTTTTGTTAGATCCGAGAAACGAAAATAAAGTGCAGTAGATTTGCATATTTTTTGATCGGGCAAGGCGCGTGCCGTTTGTAGGATAAAGCAAGTGTTGGGTGGTGGCGTTACCCAAATTTCGCCTTGGGTGTTTTCCAATGTATCGAGGGTAATGGCGTGTTGCTGGGAGGGCAACAGTCGGACCTCTTGTCCAATGGCAGGAGAAAAATAGGGCGAAAGCAGTGCTTGTCTTTCGGCCAAAGTTCCGCCAGGGTTCCAGGTAACTCCATGGCCTGATTGAGAAAAACAGAGTGTGAGCCCAATAGTCCAAAAGCAGAGCTGAGCTGAAACTGCGCACTTCATAAAATAGGTCCAAATGCTGCGATGATATAGTGGAAGTATATGTGTCCCATTATATCGCAGAGAGGAGTGAAATATGCGAAGCGTACTTTTGGGTTTGATTCTGAGCGGGATTTCGAGCGGATTGTTGGCTGCGCCACGCGAAAAAGCAGGCGAAAAAGGCTCGTCGGCCTCTCCTGGAGGGGAGCGAGGCGGCTCTACCACGCTGAATTTTGATGAGGAGGATGTGGGGGGGAAGAGAAGAGACCCATTGGGATCCATTGTGAACCGAAGTCAAGCAGATGTGAAAACCAATTTGATTCAGTTGCGAACGGATTGGAATGAAGAGATCGATGATTCCATCCATTACATTGGGGGGTTTGCTCCCCTAGAGATTCCGTAACAAAACAGTCCCGCTGGATTGATGGAGAGGTCGATACGGTCTTCGGTCTGGGAATGACGGAATTGGGCGTTAGGTAGAACGCAAGTAGTATAGCAATGTCTTCAGTGTCTCGATATCCTGAGAGGAGGCTTGAATAAAGCGGGCGACGATCCATCCTTTTCGATCGCTTACATAGATAGAAGGCACTTCTGGATTATGGAATGCTTTGAGTAACGGGTCATTTGCCACCAAGGTATCAGGAATATGGTACACTTGGAGGAATTCTTGTATGTCTTGCTCAAGATCATGGGAAAATACGTATAAGAAGCGAAATCCACGGGCTTCGTATTGAGATTTTAGCTTTTCCACTTCTGGTATAATTTGTTGGCATTTGATGCACCAAGTTGCCACAAATACCACGATATCAACGGTTCCTTCTGGAGCTGGTTGAACAGAGTCACGGGAGAGCAAAAAGGTAGCCTGAATATCTGGAAAGCGAACCCACTTATGTACGTATTCTGAGGTTGGCACAGAAGAGTCTGCGGAGAGGGCCAGATCTTGTAAGTCCTTCGCCGAGGGTTTTTTGTATGGTTTTGCTTCGCTGGTAAGAAGAAGTAGGAGGGGTAGCATCCACCACGTTCTTTTTTTCATGGGTTTCCTCCCGGTCGAAAGCCAATACCCTTACTTGTAGTGTAGAAAGAGCCTGTGCGGTTGCACAGGGGAAATCTTGCTCGGTACTCCTTCTGTGGATAAGGATATAAAATAAAAAGACATGAAAATTCCGCGACAAATCGGTATGATGCAGCGAATTTGAAGTGGGGGAACTATGGTGATTACGCAAGAAGAAAAAATGGCTCTGTTTCGAAAATGGAGCTTTCCTTGGCCTATCATCCAAGTTTTGACGGGCAAGTCCTCTACCATCGACATGAAAAAATTGTCGGTAGATAGCATGGAGGATGCGGATGCATTTGTTCTTGCATATGGATTTGATACAAAAAACAAAAAAGATCAACGATTGATTCATGCCATTTTGATCGAAGCCATTTTTTTTATTCAAAAATATCTCATGCCCACGGAATGGAAGCAAGGAATCTGCCCACCAAAAGAGATTTTGTTGTGCGAAGATGTGAAAGAGTTGTTGCTTTGGGCGTCAAAACGAGGGAAAAAAGAGGATGCTCATACCCAGTTATGCCAAATTTGGGCTTGTGCCATTTTGCGCGTAACGCATACCATTGTGCATATCGACGGGCTACAGCGAATGTCGCTGTTGCAAATGGCACACGAAAAATTGCGTGCCCGGTTTGATCCCTATATTTGGAAAGATGAGAGCAATCGATTATTTTTGGGGTCTTCCGCAGAGAGCATCGAAATTGAGGGCTTTCGCTGGAAAAACGCAAAGTCGAGAGAATCGATTATTTTAAAGTTGTTGCATAAGCCCGCAAATGTGGCGGAAACCATCTATGACCTTACGGGGCTTCGCATTGTAACAAAGCGCGTAAGTGATGTGATGATCGTGCTGAAATATTTACGAACCTTTAATTTAGTCTCTTTTGCCAGTGTAAATCCGGCTCGTGTCCGAAACAATTTGATCGACATTGATCATTTTCGTTCTCACTGCGAATCTTTGAAGCAGATGCTGTTGGAAGATCAGATTGGTGCAGAAAGTTTTCACTTGTTAATTGATCAGGTGGAGCGAGTGGAAGAGAAAAACAATTTGCAGAATCCTCACTCCTCCGATTCATACCGTTCTTTGCAGCTAACAGGTCGACTTCGGGTGCAACGAACGGATCCTTTTACTCGATTTTTGGATCGGTTAGAAACGCTGCTTCCTAGTTGCCCTTTGAGTTCGGTTTCTGTGCTGCAAGGGGTGTTGCGATATGGGCGAGAGCATGTATTGGGGCGAGAAAAAGAACAGAGTGCTTTTTTCCCCTATGAGATTCAAGTGATTGATAAGATGTCTGCCATGCAGTTGGCCGAGGGGGAGGCATCCCATTTTCGATATAAACGGGCGCAACTAAAAGCAGCCAGAAGACGAGTCTTAGGTGATTTATTTATGTGGGTAAAGAATCAGCCCTAAAGAAAAGAGCGAGTATGGATTTTATCTATGCAGATGTAAATGCAACCCACCCGTGCTCCACAGAGCACCTGATGCAAGTGTGGGACATGCTACAACCCAATCAAGGAAATCCTTCTAGCATTCATCCGCTAGGGCGGCGCGCCCGTCTATTGGTGGAGCGATCCCGACGTTCGATTGCAGAGTGTATCGGAGCGCAAGCGCGAGAAATTTTCTTTACCTCTTGTGCAACAGAATCAAACAATTGGGTGCTGCAAGCCGTATGTGCTCGCCTTTTTTTCGAGAAACGACCTAAGCTGCTTATCTCTGCAGGGGAACATTCTTCGATACGGGTGCCAGCAGCAGCCTTAGAAAAAAAAGGGCTTTGCGAAGTGGTTACCATCGGCTTGCAGCGAAATGGGCAAGTAGATGAAGAGGCTTTGTTGGAGCAGGTGGATCAAAATTGTGTTGGTATTTTTTTGATTCATACTCACAATGAAACGGGTGTTGTAAATGACGTGGAGTCTCTTGCCATAGAGGCAAAGAAGCGAAATCCTGATGTATGGTTCCACATAGATGCTGTGCAGTCGTTGGGAAAAGTGGAGTTGCGTAGCTTGGGGGGAGGTTTCATTGACTCAGCGTCTTTTTCCGCTCATAAAATTGGAGGACTCCAAGGGGTGGGTTGTCTGTATAAAAAGGAGGGGCGTATGTTGTCGCCTCTTTTGTTGGGAGGCGGACAGGAGCGTGCGCTGCGAAGCGGAACGCAAAATGTGGCTGGGATTGTATCCTTTGGATTACGCGCGGCACATGCACTGCATCATCCGGATTGGTTAGGTTCGGCTAAATTGGCGACCCAGCGGTTTCAGCGCCGTTTACAAAAAATACCCCATGCGAGAATTCATGTCTCTTTGGTGGAAACTGTGGGGACCGTAACCTTTTTTTGCCTGGAAGGTATTCCGCGGGAGCGGCTGCTGGTGGCTTTTGAGCAAGCAGGTATTTGTGTTTCCGCAGGTAGCGCTTGTGGCTCGGGTACGCCGGTGCCGAATCCGACTTTGCTTGCAATGGGGATTGATGCTTGGGCTGCAACCCATTCTGTACGTGTTAGTTTTGGGGAAGCGAATCGAGAGGCGGAAGCCGATCGCGTGGCGGATATTGTAGAAAAAGCCGTATTTGCTGTGAAATAGCGCGAAACCTGTCCCTTTTTTCTGGCTCTTTCGTTTCGTATGGATCGTTTCAAGACTTTTGTCTTGAAGTGCGCTACCATAGCTTTTCCTAACTTCTATATATCTCCCCGCGGGAGTTGATGATGCATCGTACTGGAACCCAACGGTTTCTTTGGTGGCTTGCTTGGCGGCAAGTGGTAGCAAAAAAAGGAAAAAGTCTTTCGGTCATGACCTGGATTTCCATCTTGGGGGTTTCCATCGGCGTTGCGGCGTTGGTTGTAGTCCTCTCGGTGATGGGGGGGTTTGCCGCTGACTTAAAAGACAAAATGTTTCGTGGCTTGCCCCATATTGAACTTTTAGCGGAAAATGCAGCAGTTGGATTCAGTTTGGATGAACACCCTTTGTCTATCTTCGAAAAAGCCATTCCAGATGCCACTGGCATTGAGCCTTTTACCAAAGCAGACGTAGTCGTAAAGAATGGAAAGAACCTGGCCTCCATGGTGCTCTTTGGCGTAGACCCCTCACGCGGTGGCGCACTATGGGGCTTTTCTTCTGCCTTGCAAGAGGGGTCCGTTCGAGACCTATTGATGAAAACAGGGGATGCTGCGGGCATTTTATTGGGAGAAAGCCTAGCGATTCAACTGGGTGTCAATGTGGGGGATACCATTCGGGTCTTAAACCCTCAAACCCATGTGACCAGTGCACTTGCAGGGGGGACTCTTTCATTAGAGTTTCAGGTTGTGGGGCTTTTTACCAGTGATTTATCCAATTATGACCAGCGTTATGGCGTCGTCAATCTCGAGGCAGGGCGTAAATTTATGCCAGATTATGATGCTTCGTTGGATGAAAAACAGTACGTAAGTGGAATTGCTATCAATCTACCGAACCCGGAAGAAGTGGAGCGATATAAGGCCCGATTGCATGAAATTACGCCTCTTACTATCTCTACCTGGCAGATGGTGAATCGATCGATTTTATTTGCTCTGCAATTGGAAAAATATACGATGGGATGCATTTTACTGTTAATCGTACTGGTGGCCGCATTTTCTATCAGTGCCACGATGATGATGACCGTCTATCATAAGCGGCATCAGATTGCCTTGTTGCGCTCATTGGGTTTTTCTCAACAGAGTATTTTGCGTCTTTTTTTGCTACAAGGGTGTTCCATTGGGATGGTTGGTGTCCTCATTGGTCTTCTGCTTGGGGTGGGGTTGTGTGTGTTGTTGTATTACCTACAGTTTGTCGATTTGCCGGTTGGGGTATTTCTGCAACGTAAGCTACCTGTGAAATTTCTTCCGGTCGAGTATGGCGTAATTAGTTTGTGCGCGTGGGCATTGAGTTTGTTGGCAGCGGCATATCCAGCTCGTGTAGCTGCTAAACAAGATCCAGGCATTGGTTTGAGGTATGTATGAAAACAGAAGCCGCGATTTCCACGGGGATCGAACTTCAGCATGTGAGCAAAGTTTACTCCATTGAGTCTCAAATGGTACCTGCATTGAGGGATGTGAGTCTTTCGATTCCATTGGGTTCCATTCTTGCGATTATTGGAAAATCTGGAGCCGGTAAAAGTACGCTGCTACATATTGTAGGGGCATTAGATCGCGCCTCCTCTGGTGTGGTGCAATTTAATGGATTGGATTTGTCTCGTATGGAGGACCAGATCGCTTCCAATTTTCGCAATAGCACCGTGGGCTTCATCTTTCAGATGAACAACCTCTTGCAAGAATTTTCTGCTGTAGAAAACGTTATGATGCCCGGACTTATTGCAGGGTTTTCTCCTGCGGTGACACGCCAGCGAGCCAAAGAGATGCTAGATTCTGTGGGGCTTTCGCATCGGGCTGAACATCGACCGGGGGAGCTCTCTGGGGGCGAGCAGCAGCGGGTTGCTATTGCGCGTGCACTTTTCATGTCGCCTCCGCTGTTGTTAGCAGATGAGCCAACCGGAAATTTGGATAACAAGACCAGTCGAGATATACAGGAACTGTTGTTGACGTTGTGCAAAGAGCGCAACATGACCATGTTGTTGGTGACTCATGATTTAGATTTGGCAAGTCGGTTGCCACATCGAATTGTGATGGATGACGGACAGGTTGTAGACCGAGGCATCTTTTGAAGAAGACAAAACGTATGAATCGCCCCTTTCCTTATATATGGTCCGTTTTTTTTGCGTTGGCTTTTTCGGCTGCTCAGGCCAAGGAAGCGGAAAAAATCATTGAATCGGTCTCCGTTATCGGAAATCGAAAAGCAGAATCGGAAGCCATTTCCTCTGTTTTCACCCTAAAAAAGGGAGATCAACTGGATCGATCGAAGGTACAGACAGATGTGCGGGAAATTTATGCATTAGGCTATTTTTCTCGTGTAGATATCTATGAGCGCGATGAGGGAAATGGCATTGCCTTGGAAATCGAAGTGAAAGAAAAACCTTCGATTTCGGAGATCACCTTTGCCGGCCTGCATGAGTTGTCTGAGGATGAGATTCGAAAACAGCTGGAGGTGAAGCCTTTTACCATCGTCGATGAGGGGAGCATTTCCAACGACATTCGCATGATCGAGAAGAAGTACTATGAAAAAGGATTCTATCTCGTTGATGCGAGCTATGAGCTGCAAGCAAAAGGCGATACAGAAGTAAGTTTGACGTTTCGGGTCTTGGAGCATGGAAAAGTGCTCATTGGAGATGTTTTCTTGGTAGGAAATCGATTTTTTTCCAATGAAGAGCTGATTGGGAAATTTGCAGCGGTACCGCATACGCGGACCTCGGCTTTTGGGTCCTCTTCTCTCTATAAAGGAGAAAACATCACAAGAGATGCCGAGTTTTTAACATACTACTACAAAGATAGCGGGTTTGCGGACGTTAAGGTGGGCAAACCGATTGTGGAGATGGACCAAGACCGACGATTTGCGCGCGTGACTCATCAAATCGAAGAAGGCATTCAATATTTTGTTAAATCTATTCAAGTTTCAGGGGATGTCGATCAAGTGGGGTTGTATACCGAGAAAGAACTGCTCGAGTGGATGACCTTAAAGCCTGCAAAGTTATTTCGATATGGGCAATTTAGCAAAGATGTCGAGATGCTGGTCGATAAGTATGGAGATCTTGGCTACGCTTATGTGGATGTAAACCCTTTGACCGATTTTGATCATGAACATGCTACCGTAGCACTGCATTATCAAATTACCAAAGGTCGTAAAATTTACTTTGGTAGAATGAACATTGTGGGCAATACAAAAACCCGAGATAACGTGATTCGTCGGGAATTGGAAGTGCATGACAGTGAGTTATACAGTGGAACCAAAATGTCCGAGTCGAAGAAAAACATCAATCGACTAGGCTTTTTTGAAGAAGTACAGGTAGTCAAGGAACGAGATCCTGGGCTTGAGGATTTGATGCACCTCAAAGTAAAGGTAAAAGAGAAACCAACCGGGCAAATGCAAATGGCACTAGGGTTTTCACCAGGAGGGGATACGAAGGCTGCCTGGTTTGGACAAGGCCGGTATGAAGATAAAAACCAGTCTGGTCGTGGTTGGGCCACCAGTTTGATGGGCCGATGGGCCAGTATTGAGAACTATCAAATCGATGCAGGGTTTTATAACCCCAAGCTAAATGATGGAGATTGGTCTCTGGGTTTTAATTATGAATACTCCATTCAAGACCGGGTATATGCCTACGTGGCTGGTGTAGAGGTAGCTCAAATTCAGCAAGCCGTTTCTGTTACGGTAGGGCGCAAGATTGTAGAGCTATTGCGAGGTCAGGTTACCGCCCGTCACTCCATCATTCGAGATAAGGAAGAAGTGCTGATTTTTGATGGATTTCAGTCGGTTGGGGTCAAAAACAGTTTGATTTTGGGCTTATTCCGCAAAGACCTCGATAATTATATCGACCCAACACAAGGGAATGTGTTGCAACTTCGCCATAATTTTACCGGTGGGTCTTTTGGAGGGGACTTCCAATTTATGGAAACTTCTTTAGATGGAGAATATTATCTGCCTATTGATTATACAGACTCCTTTCGAACAAATATTAAATTACACAGTTTTTTTGGTCAGTTGCATAAAATGGGCTCTCATCCGATCCCCACTACGGAGCGCTATCGGTTGGGGGGTTTTAACAACTTGCGTGGATTTGGCTTCGGTGCCATCGGGCCTTTGGCTCGAAAGGATCGAACCCCATTGTCCTCCTTTTATGACTACAATTTAGGGGGAGATCGGGAGGTCTTCTTTCAATTGGAGTATTTTGTACCTCTGATTCCTCAAGCTGGCATCAAGGCGCTTGTCTTTACCGACTCAGGACGGGTATATAAAGAAGGCGAATATCCCTCTCTTTCTCAGTTCGATTTTGATGTGGGGTTTGGGTTTCGTTGGGTAACGCCTATTGCGCCTTTTCGTTTTGAGTGGGCTTTCCCATATGACAGAGAAACCAAATCCCTGGGGGATTTGCAGTTTATATTTAACATCGGATATTAATCCGGACGTTTTTGATAGGAAGAAAAATGAAGCAAGTAAAAGGTATGCTCCTCGGTTTTTTGGTTCTGGTTTCTGCTGTGGTTCAAGCCGAACTTAAGGTGGGCGTGTTGGATGTTCAACGGGTGATTCTGACTGTAGAAGAAGGAAAACAAGCCCGGCAAAAGCTCGAAAAATTGGTGCGAGACAAAGAGGAAGAGTTTAAAAAACAGCGAGAACAGTTGAAAAAGCAAATTCAAGAGTTGGATAGTCCCGCTTCTCTCTTGAGCAAAGAGGCTCGTATGGAGAAAGAGAAAGAGCTAGAGAAAAAGAAATATGACTTGATGAGTGCCCAAGGTCAATTTCAAGAGCAAGTCAAAGGGCAAGAGATGCAAGCCACACAAAAGATTGCTATAACAGCAAGCAAGCTTTCCCACGAAATTGCAAAGAAAGAAAATTTCGACTTTATTTTTGAAGCCGGTAGCTCTGGATTGATTTATGCAAAAAATCCTGTAGATATTACTCCGCGTGTCATTAGCGCCTATAAACCGCAAGATCTAACACCGCCAGCCGGCCCAGGTGCTGGAACCACTGCAGGTGTTGCTGCTGGTCCTGGTGCTACTGCGAAAAAATAATGTTCTGACTTTGGAAAGAGGGCTGTATGCATATCATGGATATCCACGAGATTCAAAAGTATATCCCCCATCGATATCCATTTTTGTTTGTAGACCGAGTGCTTTCTTTGGAAAAAGGCCTCTCTATTATTGCCACCAAGAACATATCCGCTTCTGACTTGATCTTACAGGGGCACTTTCCGCATCACCCGGTCTTTCCTGGTGTATTAATTATTGAGGGGCTTGCACAAGCAAGCGGTATTTTGGGGAGCTATAGCAGTGAAAATACGGAGCAAGAAACCTTATTAACCGAGGTCACCCATACCCGATTTAAAAGAAAAGTGGAAATCGGGGATGTGTTACAGTATGAGGTGACGCTTCTCAAAAAACGAGAACCCTTCTTTTGGTTTAAAGGGGTGGCAACGGTAGACTCTCATATTGTAGCTACGTGCGAATTTTCTGCGTATTTAAAATAGTAAAAAGGGAGCCTGGATTGGGTACTGAGACGGAGATTCACCCGACAGCAGTTATCGCTACATCGGCAACATTGGGTATAGGGGTCAAAATAGGCCCTTTTGCTGTAATTGGCCCTCATGTCGCACTTGGGGATCATGTTGAGATTGCAAGCCATGCGGTGGTGCAGGGTAGAACTACCATTGGGGCTCATAGCCAAATTTCTTCTTTTGCTACCATTGGAATGGTGCCACAAGACAAAAAATTTGAGGGTGAGGAAACTTCCCTTGTCTGTGGAGAGCGAAATGCATTTCGGGAGTACTGCAATATCTCTGTGGGTACGAAGGGCGGCGGCGGTAAGACCGTAGTGGGGTCTGATAATCTTTTTATGGCATTTACCCATGTAGCCCATGACTGTTGGATTGGGGATTTCTGCATTTTGGCCAATTCAGTTCAGATTGCCGGACATGTAGAGCTTCAAGATCGGGTTATTGTGGGGGGCTGTAGTGCCGTACATCAATTCGTCAAGATTGGAAAAATGGCGATGGTTGGCGGTGGCTCTATGGTGGTGCAAGATGTGCCACCATTTTGCATGGTAACTGGAAACCACGCAAGTGCGACAGGCCTCAATGTTGTAGGCATAAAACGAGCGGGTTTTGTCTCAGCTGAGTTGGAAAACATTCGAAGAATGTACAAGCTGGTATTTCAATCCAGCCTCACGTTGACACAAGCCATCGAAGGCATTTCGGCAGAAATACCCGAATCTGTATATCAGGCCACTTTTCTCGAATTCTTGCAAAAAAGCACTCGAGGCATTTGTAGATGAAGAAGTACTGTTTCATCAGTGCCGGTGAATTTTCTGGAGATTTACTCGGTGCTGAATTGATCGGTGAGCTTCAAAAAATAGCGACAGAATTGGCATTTGTAGGGATTTGCGGAGAGGCTATGCAGAAATGTGGAGCCGTCTCCTTGGTGCCTCAGTCAGCTGTGACGGTAATGGGGGTTTTAGAGGTTTTTCAACGCTTACCTGCCTTGTCGGAAGCGGAGCAAAAAATTTTGGCTTGGGTGGATCGAAATCAGCCTTCTATGGCAATTTTGATTGATTTTCCTGGATTTCACTTGATGTTAGCAGAGAAGTTGCGACTGAGAAACATTCCCGTTTTTCAATATATTGCCCCCAAATTATGGGCTTGGGGGGAGGGCCGAGCAAGACGACTTCGGGAGAATGTCACGCTTACGCTGGGGATGTTTCCATTTGAAACGGAATTTTTCCGACAGCATCAGGTGCCATTTTCTTATATCGGCTCTCCCATTCTCGATCGAACCGAGCGAATTCAAACGAAGAAAACCGATTTGGGATATGCAGCACAGGATATGGTAGTGTCCTTGCTGCTGGGCAGCCGAAAAGAAGAAATCGAAAAGCTGGCTGTGGTCTGCAAAGAAATCGTAGAGGCCCTGGTGTGCCAAGAGCCAGGCCTCCATTTTATCATTGCGGTTGCACAAAATTTATCTCTTTCTTGGGTACAAGAGGCATTATCTCTTGGCGCACCAAATGTACGCTTCCTACAGGGGATGAGCTTGGAGATATTGGCAGTCTCAGATGTTGCCATCGTTTGTTCCGGAACAGCAACGTTAGAGTGTGCGTTATTGGGTACCCCTATGTGTGTCATTTATCGTATGAATGCCTTGTCATTTAAAATTGCAAAACGGAAAGTGAAAATCACCTGGGCTAGTTTGGTGAATATTTTGGCTGATAAAGAGGTGGTAAAAGAGTTTATCCAAAATTTTGAGGCGAGTTCCGTTGCGGCAGAGGTCCTAGAGTTGCTCCATCATGAGACAAAACGAATGAACATGAAGCGAGAATTTCTGTTAGTAAAAAATTCTCTTCATTCAGGTGCAGCAGCTTGCGCGGCGCAACAAATTCTTCAGCATGTACCGCTATGAAAAACACACTTTCTGCCCCTCAGTTTTTGCTGCGTCTTTTGTTTGAGACGTTTCGCGAGCACAAAAAAAGCGTCGTGATCTTGGTTGTCTCGTTGGTGATATTGTCCGTCTCTCAAAGCCTTTTGATTGTATTGGCAGGTCCATTTATTCAAATTTTGCTGTCCTCACAAACCGATACGGTATCTCTTCTTGATTTGTTCCCGGAAAAAAGTGGTGTTTTTTCTACCTCTCTTTCCCATATGAGCATGGGGCGTGCGCAGCTGGCCGTTCTGCTGCCAATTTTGCTGGTAGCGTTCGCCCTTGGTCGAGGGCTTGCTAGTTATATGTATCAGGTGTCGGTCGGTGACTTAGCCTTATATGTCTGTAAAAAGTATCGAGATCGATTATTTCTTTCCATTGTGAAAATGCCATATTTGGAGGTGAAAAAGAAAACTTCTGCGCAGTGGATGTCCATTTTGCTGAATGATGTCATCTATTTGCAGAACCGACTTTTGGATGTAGTGAATGCTTGTGTGCGTGATGCCATTACTATGGTGGCGTGTTTGGTTACCTTGTTTTTTATTCACTGGCCCATTGCTGTGCTGCTGCTAGCGATAAGCCCTTTTGTGGCAAGAGGGGTTGGTGGTGTTGGAGAAAGAATTTCTGTTTATGCGAAGTTTTTTCAAGAAAAAATGGGATTCATTGCGGATTATGTCTTGGAGTTGCGAAAACGTTTTTCTTTCATTCGAGCTCAGCAGGGAGAATCTTTAGAGGCAAAACGATTTTATGCCATCAATGACGCTTACTACCAAGAAGTGAAAAAATCAATTTTGCTTAGAGCCTCTTTTGCCCCTTGTGTCGAGTTGATGGGATTTTTGGTTTTTTCCGGGTTGATTTGGTTGGCTACGCGTGCGCACATTCAATGGTTTCACCCATCCAATTTGTTTGTTTTTTTTGGGGCATTGGGGGCTTTTTTGAAACCGCTCCGAAATTTGGGAGAGCAGCTGGGTCGGTTTAAAGAGACAACAGGTGCCTTGCAGGGCAGTTTGCCGATTTTGTTACAGCCGCCAATCTCTACACAAGATACACATGAAATAATTCCATGTACGTTGCCGATTTGGATTGAAGCGGCTTCTTTTTGCATGGGGGAAGGAAAGGGGATTGATGCAACCCAAATTTGCTTATCTCCGGGTACGTCTATAGCGTTGGTTGGCTCGAGTGGTGGGGGAAAATCAACGTTGTTGCGAGGATTGGCAGGATTAATTGCTCCAGTAGAGTGGAGGAGTACCGTCGAATGGACTGCGGTGGCGAAAGAAACCGCCTATGTTTCCCAGGATCCATTTTTATTCAATGATTCTGTTGCAGAAAATTTGCAATATGGAAATTCTCTCTTTGTAGAGAAACAAGACCTCGAGATTTTACAACAGAGCTTGCAACAGGTTCAGATGGGAGTTGAGGTTGAACAATGGGAGCGAGGACTTTTAGAAGAAATTCAGCCTTTGCATATGAATATTTCCGGTGGGCAGAAGCAGCGATTGGTATTGGCGCGCTCTTTGCTGCAACAAAAATGCGTGATGTTATGGGATGAGGCGACTTCTGCTATCGATCCTCGTATGGAAAAAGATATTTTGCTTCAGGTTATCCAGCAAGTGAAAATAGAAAAAAAAGTATTGATCGCTGCAACGCATCGACTCGATACTTTGCCTTTTTTTGATCAAGTTTGGCTGGTGCAAAAGGGAAAGGTAGTGTTACAGGGCCCTCATTTTACCCTATTGGATGAGCCGCTATATCGAGATTTTGTGGAAAATACATGAAACGTTTTTTGATTTTCTGTCTCAATCTATGTTGGAATTGGCTCTCATTCAGTAAAAGGGCCTTGTATCATTCGGGTCTGTTGTCTGTAACGCGATTGTCTGAACCATGTATTTCTATTGGGAACCTGGCGGCGGGGGGTACGGGGAAATCGCCCTTAGTCGAGATCGTCATTCATATCTTGGTAGAAAGAGGCCATTTTCCTGCTATTTTAACCCGGGGATATCGAAGCGGGGTAGGAAAATCCAGTATAGCGGTATTCCAAGCAGGAAAGATTTCACACAAGAAAAACCTTCCTCATGAGATTTATCCAGATGAAGCGGTGATGCTATCTACCAAATTGGGACATGTTCCCGTTGTTGTATCTCCCAATCGAATTGCTGCGGCGATTTGGTATCAATCACAGGCCATTCAGCCGATTACTCATTGGGTTTTGGATGATGGATTTCAGCATGTACAGATGTATCGAGATGTCGATATTGTGTTGATTGATTCCCATTCGATGCGAGAAAAAGGAGCCTTATATCGGGAATCATGGGAGGCATTGCGATATGCAGACCTGGTGATTTGGACTCGCTGCGAGGAGGGAGCTCCCTCGGAGGAGGAGGCCATTCGATTGAATACCTATACGACTCAACCTTCAATCCAATCTGTTTTCCATATGCAGTCCCCTTGTCTGCTGGGGGATGCGGCACAACAGCTGTGTCCTACAGAGAAAATATTGGTTTTTTGTGGAATTGCAAATCCGTCATATTTTATTTCAGGTTTGGAAAAAATGGGTTTTTTTTCCAAAGAAATTTATATTGTATCCGATCATCAACGTGTTTCTTTTGAGGATATACGCAGCCGAATTCATGATGCGAAGGCTTTGGTCACAACCGAGAAAGATTATTATCGAGATCCTGCTATTTTTGAGAATTTTCCGATTCCGGTCTATCTGGTACCCCTCGAGGTTGAATTGGATCGAGAGAAGCTGGTCGCTGTTCTTATAAGCCGAATGTCAGTATAATTTATACTGAACCATAATGATTTTGACTTATATGGAGACCGATAGATGAGTGGTGATCCATTTTCCCAAAATGACGATGACGTTGAGCTAGAGATAGAAGGGGCTACTCGAAAAAAGAAATGGATGCTACTACTACTACTTGTGATCTTGGGGGTACTGGTTGGGGGCGGCGCCTATTTTTACTTCTACTCTCAACCAGAAGCCATGCCTGGAAGCACAGGGCCTTTATATGAGCCTGAAGAAGCGACAGATCATGGAGGAACAGAAGCCGCCCCTGAAACTATAATGAAGGAAGAGGCCATAGCCCCAGCAGAAATCCATCACCAGTCGACTCCGTCAACCAGTTTGCCTGCTACCGCCAAATCGAACGGTGGTGATGCGGGGGAAATGAACGTGAGTCATCACGAGATGGCGAGAGCAGCACCTACCGCTGCTTCCACACAAGCTGCAGATGGGCCAGTCTTGCTACAACCGGAGAACAACAGCCAATGGAATCTTGATGGGACCATGGGATTTCCGGTCTTTACTTGGAATGCGGCTCAATCTGCTACATTGATGATTTCTCGTGATCCAAAAGTAGAAAAACGGCTTGAAGTGGAATATCAGACAAAAGCTGGCAAGTACGAATATCGATCCCTTATGCCGGGCACTTATTATTGGAAGGTCGTTTCTGCTTTCGGAGTAAGTGAAATTCGTACCTTTGTCATTCAATCTGTCAGCAGACGAAACATTTTCATCACATCTCCTGCAGAGGGAAGCACTGTTTCTGGAGACTCTGTGGATGTGGTGTGGAATGGCGATGAAAAAATTCGATTATATAAAGTGCAATATTCCATAGATCCTGCGGTTTTTTCCCCTCAGCAAGAATTTCAGACAGTGGGAACCGAGATGACTGTGGCGCATCTACCAAAAGGCCTTGTTTGGATTCGAGTGGCAGCATTTTCTTTGGTATCGGAGCAATGGGAGTATACAAAGCCAGTAAAAATTTCGATCCAATAAGGGTGGTGTAAAAGTGACGGCGGATTTCCCCCTTATGCTGGGTCTAGGCAGTAAGGGGGAAATGAAGGGTAAGGGATCTTACTTTCTTTTGCTTCGTACAACCCTTCTTTTGCTGGCCACTTTCTTTTTAGCCACTTTTCTTTTCACCACTTTCTTAGCGGCTTTCTTTTTAGCTACTTTCTTTTTAGCTACTTTCTTAGCGGCTTTTTTCTTTACGACTCTTTTTTTGATCACTTTCTTAGCGGCTTTCTTTTTGGCTACTTTCTTTTTAGCAACCTTTCTTGTTACAGCACGTTTCTTGGCCACCTTTTTGCGAGCGACCTTCTTGCGTTTTTTGGCTACCATTTCACACTCCTTTCTGTTGTATGATGTGCTTGATGTACACTCAGCACAACTTTGTTCTTCCCAAGAGTTCTCGGAATTGCAGGAATAATATTTAGTGATTTTTGCCATTTTTATAGAAAAACCCTCATAAACCAGAAAATGGGGCGGAGAGATATTGATAAATGAGCGATATAATGCAGCAGAATTAGCGGGTTGTTTATGTTGCGCCAAATAGGCTGGAGGCTATATGTCGGTACAAATTGTACGGAAAATTCGTGAAAATATGTACGGAAGCATTGGACTTTCGAGTCTAGAAGACCAGGTTTTGGGGCATCCAGCCTTTCAGCGGCTTCGAAGAATCAAGCAAACGGCCTTCCTTTCCTTTGTTTTTCCTGGGGCTACTCACACTCGATTTGAGCATTCCCTGGGTGTTATGCATATTGCGGGGAAAGCTTGGAGGCGAATTGAGGAAAATCAGCATCGACTTCGATCGGTATGTGAAAGATATGAACATTTTTCTGTAATAGAGAAAAAAAAGACGCAAACAGAAAATCATGGAACGTTATTTGAGGCATTTGAAAAATCAGAAACGCTGTTTTCAGATGAATATGTGTACCAAGCCTTGCGATTGGCTGCGATGCTACATGATGTTGGACATCCTCCCTTTTCTCATAGTGGAGAGGTTTTTCTCCCCTCTTATCGTGCCATCGTGAAAGAAAATCCCGATCTTCCAGCGTATATTTCGGAGTATTTTCTTTCGATGGCAGATGCGCTACCTACCGCCTCTCATGAAGATTACACCATTATGATGATCGATCGTATATTAGGGGATATTAAGTCAAAGATTGATCCACGAGATGTCGTTTCGATTATTAGACCAAAAATACGACCAGAATCGCATTCTCCTTTACAAAAAAATAATCTGTATTTGCTCTGCCACCAATTAATTTCCGGGGAAATTGATGTAGATCGAATGGATTATTTGCGGCGAGACTCTCAGGAATCCGGCGTGGTATATGGGGTATTTGACATTGAGAGAATTTTGGATTCTTTATCCTTATACTATGATCAAGTGACGGATTCTTTGCATTTGGCGATTCGATATTCCGGTCTGGCTGCCTTTGAGGACTTTTTGCGCGCGAGACAATCAATGTATTTGCAATTGTACTCCCATAAAACAACCGTAGCAGCAGATGTCATGCTTCAATGGGTGAGACGGCAACTGCCGGGGTTTTCCCTGCCAGCCTCTGTTTCAGAGTATATAAAAATCGATGAATGGAATTTGGAAGAAAATCTGTCAAGGTTTGCTGAGGAGAATAAGGAGGGAGAAAAGAAAACTCGAATTTTGGATACAATGCGAAATCTTTTCTCTCAAAGAAAATTATGGAAAAGGGTTTTCGAAATTTCGAATCAAAATGATCCAGATCCAGATGAGATGACATGGGCAAAGAAAATTCTTTCTTCCAGAGGCGTTTGTTTTGAGGAAGTAAAATTTTGTATTCCGCTTACAAAATTTAAAAAAAGAGAAAATGGAGGAAAAAGTAGAAACGAAATTCGACTGATTAAGAAGGACAATTTTCAGTTTCCTCGCGTAGTGCCTATTGAAGATTACTCGCGAATTATATCAGATGAAACTCGCATTTTTATCGAGAGAATTTATGTTGATATGGATGCTGTAGAGGCAGGATTTATAGAAGAGCTTTCCCGCGGGACGGTCTTTGATGTAGCGTTATAAATCGTATTTAATTCCAACCGCAGCATAGGAGTCAACAGCCGACTCCGCTTGGGTAGTGGGCAATTTTTGCTTTGCAGAAGGTGAAACTGTATAGGAAAGGTCCAAGGAAAAATTCCGATTGAGTCGAACCGAGAGCCCAACTCCGCCATTTGGGGCAGGTGGAAAGGAGTAGCTTTCGCGATCTGCAGCACCTTGGTTAATGGCTTGTGTAATAATATAGTCTTTTTTTACAACCCCTGCCTGGACATAGGGAACAAAAATGGCTCCATCATAGAGGATGATCGTGAGATCGATGGAATTCGCCATGCTGACTGTTTTTTCTTCGGAATAATCATAGGATTGTGTAGTTTCATTTAAATAATATCCAACTAAATTATTGGTCGCCTCTCGATGCGTGATGCCAATTTGAAAATAAGTGCCCAAGTCAACGCTAGCAGAGATGCTTGCAGCATGCGATTCTTGGGTTCGCAGCATCATATTGTTCTCGCTTATGGTGCCGCGCAGGGTAAAATGCGCGGAAGCCAATATCGGAGTGGTAAAAATGGAAATCCCGCTAGAAACGAAAAAAATGTGGAGTAACTTCATCGTGGTTCTCCTTCTTGAATCTATGGTACCATAAGGGCTATTTTTGCTTGGAATATCGAGTGGGAACTTTTTTCCTAAAGGATGTGTGATGTGTTGACATATAGAAGTTGTGTAGTTGGCGTTTTTCTCAATGCAGAGGGCCATGTTCTGATGGGGCGACGGCAGGATCGAGACGCATGGCAGTTCCCTCAAGGTGGGGTTGAGCTAGGGGAATCAGAAGAAGAAGCATTGTATCGAGAAATGAAAGAAGAAATTGGGTGCTCTGAGTTTAGCATTTTACAAAAAATGCCGGATGTGTTGTCCTACGATTTTCCATCCGCTTTGGATCGACCCATTGCAAAATTATATAAGGGGCAAACCCAGCGGTGGTTTCTGTGTCAATTTTTTCCTTCGCATGGGCCACAGCTTGATCAAGCTGTTGATGAAGAATTTATCGAGACAAAATGGATTTTGCCTGCGCAAGCGATAGATACCGTGGTGGAGTGGAAAAAATCTGTCTATCAAAGTGCTTTGCAGCACTTCTCTCTATTGAGTTTCCCGTGAGAAAATTAATGGCGATGAACATGCTTTGTGGGTTTTTTTTGCTCTTTTTTTGTGGCCTGATGGGGGTCTTTCTTCGAATGGAAGTGGTGCAGCAGTACGTGTTTTCTCCCGGGATTTCTGACTCCTGGAGGATTTCCCTGTTTCGCTCTTCTCATGCTCATGGCACGTTATTTGCTTTACTTCAAATCGTGTATGGTCTTTCGATTCCATATTCAAGCAGTCGGAATTTTACCCGTATTTTTCAAAGCATTGGTATTGGCATTGGCGCCTGGGTTATGAGCCTTTTGGTCTTTTTAGAATCCTATTCGACTCCCTCTGTGTCGACCTGGACATGGAATCAACTCTGTATCGGCATCGGTCTAAGTCTCTGGATGCTTGCCATAGCGTCCCATGGGTATGGGTTGGCGGCCAGAATTTGGCGTGAGTAAAGCCGCTTTGTTACAATGTTACAATGGAGCTCATACATATCAAATATGGGGTGGAATTGATGAGTGACAAGGTTTTGCTCATGGGAGCGGGTCGTACCTTATTTAAGCAAGGAGATAAGGGGGGGGATCTATACTTTATTACCAAAGGTATAGTCGAACTTTCGGTGCGAGATGCTGAATCTGGGCAAGATGTTATACTTGCTACACTAAAAGATAAAAATGTGATCGGCACCATGTCGTTTGTGGCAGGTGATCCACGAAGCGCAACCGCAATAGCAAAGACAGAGTTGGAATACGTTGTGATTACACAGGGGCAGCGAGACAAGCTGCTTACCGATGTACCGGTTTGGGTCAAAGTCGTTATGAAAGACTTAGCCGCTACCATTCGAAGCAGCAATGAAGCCTATGCGATGCTAAAGACCGAGCATGAGAAGCTGGAAAAGAAATATGAGCTAAAAGAAAAGCAAAAAAAGGAACTAGAGGAAAAATTGGAAAAAGAAGCCGATATGGGGAAAAAAGATCGACCAGCAGCGGAGAGGAAGCCAGCTGCAGGGTAAAAAATAAGGTAATTCGGATGGTTGCATGACGTCTTTCTTTCTTTATGGATTTTGCGTATAAATAGGAGTCTTGCAGGTTAGTAGGTAGAAAAGAAGAGAGTGAAGATGGAAAACGAAAAGGTGTGCCCCGAGTGGGCGCAAGAGATGATTGGAACACTCCGAAATTGTGAAGTTCTGCTGGGTAATCTCCCAAGAGATCTGGAGTGGGATTCTAAATATGTGAAAGAGGTAGTACATCGGACCTTTCTGTTTGAATCGTTGCCGATTTCTGAGCCATTGGTCGAGTTGGTCTTTAAAAAAATTGTGACCCGATTGACCCAAGAGGGATTTTCGTATGAAGAAATTGCGACTTTTATCAATCAACGGGTAGCCTATCAAAATTCTCCTCCGTACTGCTCGGTAGAAGAAGTGAAGGAGTGCCTTACATGAACACATCTCCTCGATACAGAGTATGTTTTATTGACTCCGGTATCGGAGGATTGTCTATTTACTCTGCTTTTCGCAGTCAGGCGCCAGCGGTAGATACGCTGTACTGTGCGGATTATGCTTTTTTCCCCTATGGCCTCAAAACAGAAAAGGCCTTGCTGCAACGGATGATTGCATTGGTTGAGATGCTGTCCCAGCGGTATACCTTCAATTTGCTTGTGATTCCATGCAACACAGCCAGTACGTTACTTTTAGATGTATTACGAAAAAGCGTGTCCTTTCCCATTGTCGGGACGGTTCCCGCAATTAAAACGGCCAGTCAAGTGAGCCAAACCCATGTGATTGGGGTGCTGGCGACAAAAGCGACCGTATCTCGCTCTTATACTCAAAAATTAGAAGAGCAGTTTGCGTCTACGTGTACGGTGATCCGGTGTGGGAGTTCTCGTTTGGTCGAAATTGCAGAAGAAAAACTGCAGGGTATTTTTCCTTCTGCTGTGGAAATTCAAGCAGAAGTGAAGGTCTTACAGAAAGAGAAAAAATTGGATACGGTGGTGCTGGCCTGTACCCATTTCTCGTTTTTGCAGGCAGAGCTTCAAGCGGCTTTTGATCGGCCGATTCAATGGGTAGATTCTGTTTCAGCGGTAGCAAAACGCGCAATTTCTTTGTTGCCCTTAAGCGCGTTGCAACAAGCTACCCCAGGCTCTACTGTTTTTTTGAGTACTTCTTCCCTTCTTTCTCGCGAATTAGAGCAGGTCCTGAGGGAGAAGTTTTCTTTTTCAATAGAAAAGATGGATTTCTAGCTTCGAAATAACTCTCCCAATTTTTTCCCCAAAATATTTGCTGCGAGCAATATCGCACCTCCTAATAGCAGCATGACAAACATGCCAAGTGCACTTGCTGTTACATCGCCATTTCCTTGCTCGAGGTACAGGGTATAAATAGATTTTGTAATGGGAAAAAATTGTTCTTTCATGGCCAAAAGAAGAGAGTCAGAAACATCTAGCATGGCGTAAGAAAAACACAGTAAGCCTCCGGCAATCAAGTTGGCAGTTAAAATTGGGGCAATGACTTTACGAAGCGTATGGGACCGGCTGGCGCCAAAGAGAGAGGACGACTCTTCTAAGCTGATATGAGTTTGCTGCAAACCAGCCGTGGCAGAACGGACCATATATGGGAGGCGTCGAATTCCATAGGATATAATTAAAAGGGGTACTGGATTCGACAGGGGATCTAAGGGCGTGTTGCTAAAGGTCACAATATATCCAAACGCCAAGACAATCCCTGGAATGGCAAGTGGAAGCATGACGATGGATTCAAAAAGAGATCCAAATGGTAGTTTTTTCCGGGTAAGTAAATATGCGATAGCAACCCCAAAAATCAAATCAAATAATGTGGAAATGGAAGAATAAAACAGGCTGTTTTTGATTCCAATAAATGGAAGTTCTTGTACAAATATTTTTGTGTAATGCTCAAGGGTGTATTTTTCCGGTAATGCCGTCATAAACCAGTTTTCACTAACGCTTTTTAACAAAACAGATAGGTGGGGAAATAAGGCAAAAAACAGGATAACGATACAAAAAATATAGATTAAAAGTGTGCCAAAAAAAGACGTGCTTTTTGCGGATTCTGTGACATGGCCTTTTGCCATCATTTCATATTTTTTGGTATTTCGGAGTGTAAGCCGAGAGATCCCAAAAAATAGCATTGTCATCAAGATAACGATGAAGACCAAGGCAAAACCCATGGGGTTTTCTTGAATATCGGTGACCATATTGAAAATTCGTACTGGCACGACTTCATGGTATCCAACAAGAAGGGGGGTCCCTAAATCAGTAAAGGACCAAATAAAGACTACGGTTGCCCCTGCGATAAACCCAGGTGTTGCCAACGGGAGCAAGATGCTGGTGAGCTTTCGTAGTTTTGAAACCCCGAATAAATCGGCCATTTCTTCGAGAGAGGGATCAATATTGGACAGCGCGGCGGTTAGGTTGAGATATAAAATTGGATACAGGTGAAGTGCTTCTAATAGGATGACAATATAGAAGGAATGGTTGTTCTCTAGCCAAGGTATTGGCGTTGCAATAATATTGTGGGAAATCAAAAAGAGATTGATTGCACCATACAAAGAAAAAAACTGTTGAATTCCAATGGCGCCTACAAATGGTGGCATAATCATGGGAAGCAAAATTAGACCGAATAGGAATCCTTTTCCTTTGAATTTACATTTCACATGAATTAACCCCAATGGGATGGAAATAAGGGTTGCGGTGAGTGTGCTATATAATCCAATTTGGAGACTATTTACAATTGCGGTGGTGTGAAGCTGATTTTGGAATAGGAGTCGGAAATATTCAAGGGTAAAACCGGCTGGACCAATAAAGGATTTTAGGACAAGCGTCCCAATAGGAAAAACAAAGAAGACACCGAGAATTACCATAACAAAAGCAGGAATGGCGTAGGCGAATACACCTTCTTGCAGTTTCCATTTGAAAGAGGTTCGAAAGTCTGTTGCAAGCATCAGGACCTCGTTTCACCGGCAAAGGTTTCGGGAAGAAGAACGATGTCTTTATTTTGAACGATGCATTCAATAGATCCGCCTACTTTTGGGGTTGGGGTATCTGTATTGAATGTTAAACATTTTATTTTTCTTCTGCTGTGCGTATAAAGCTGCAAAATTTCGCATTCCCCTTGGTAGGTAGAGCTGCCGGATTGCAGGGTGAATTGATGAGAGCTAGGTTCAAGATTTTTTTCCCTTTCTACAAGCTTGATGCATTCGGGTCGTATGGAAATATTAACTTTTTGATGAAGCTGAAATTCTTCTGTGGAAGAAACAGTTAGATGTCCAATTTCCGTTTCAAGAGAAAAAGTATGGTCTTTTTTCTGTATAATTTTACCTGGCAACAAATTGGTTTCGCCGATAAAATTAGCTAAAAATGGGGTTCTCGGGCGCAAATAGAGATCTCTTGGAGATCCGGTTTGAATTTCGCTCCCTTCATGCATGACTGTAATGGAGGTCCCCATGGAGAGGGCTTCTTTTTGATCATGGGTGACATAAAGGGTGGTGATTTTCGTTTTTTCATGAATTCGTAAAATATTTTCCCGCATCTCCAAGCGAAGCTGGGTATCTAAATTACAGAGTGGTTCATCGAGAAGTAGCAGTTTAGGGCGAATGGCAAGAGCGCGAGCAAGAGCTACACGTTGCTGTTGACCGCCGGAGAGTTGTCCGGGTAGACGATCTTGAAACGCGTGCAAATGGGTAATGGATAAGGCTTCTTCTAATCGGTCTATTTTTTCTTTTTCTGTTAGCTTCTGTAAATCTAGCACATACGAAATATTTTTTTTTACGGTCATATGGGGCCAAAGAGCATAATTTTGAAACACCATCCCAATATTGCGTTTGGCGGCAGGTAGATGAGTAACCTCAAGGTTGTCAATGAATATTTTGCCGGATGTCGTGGTTTCAAGGCCCGCTAAAAGTCGTAGCGTAGTGGTCTTTCCACACCCAGATGGTCCGAGGAGAAAGTGGAGAGACCCCTTTGGGATTTGAATGGTCAAATCTTTAACAGCTTGAAATTTTCCATATGCTTTGCATACGTTTTGAAAAAAAACGCCCATAGACAATTCCAATTTTTGAGAGTTGTCTGTGAGCATACTTTTTTTTTGGCCAACAGGAAATCAGAAAGATGAGGCTATATTTTGAGCCGCTGGGAAAAGCGCTTGGATATGGCCTCGATAAACTGCTCCGTTGTTAGATAATAATTGGAGGAAGGGGTGTCGCCGTGGATGCACACCGCCAGGTCTTTCGTCATTTCTCCGCCTTCTATTGTCTCTATACAAGATTTTTCGAGTGTATCCGCCCATTGAATCAATTGGGTGTTTTGGTCCAATTTTCCTCGATGGGAGAGGCCTTGTGTCCAGGCAAAGATACTGGCAATGGGATTTGTCGAGGTGGCTTTTCCGGCTTGATGTTGACGGAAATGTCGGGTCACGGTCCCGTGGGCTGCCTCGGTTTCAATGGTTCTTCCATTGGGGCATAGCAAAATAGAGGTCATCAATCCAAGGCTGCCAAATCCTTGCGCTACTATATCTGATTGCACATCCCCATCATAATTTTTGCAAGCCCATACAATACCGCCTTCCCACTTTAATACTTGGGCAACAAGATCATCGATCAAACGATGTTCATACACGATATTTTTTTGTGAAAATTTTTCTTGAAACTCTTTTGCATACACCTCTGCAAAAATATCCTTAAATCGGCCATCATAAGATTTAAGAATGGTATTTTTTGTAGAGAGATATAGAGGGTACCCCTTTCCAAGGGCATATGCCATACAAGAGCGGGCAAACCCATAGATTGATTCATCTGTATTAAACATGCCCAGGCCGATGCCAGGGCCTTCAAAATCATGGATTTTCCATGATTCTTCTGTTCCATCTTCTGATTCGAACACCAGTTTCAGGGCGCCCTTTTTATTGATTTTTATATCTTGGCATTTGTATTGATCGGCATGCGCATGCCGGCCAATTACAATGGGTTTTTTCCAGTTTGGGATCAAACGGGGAATGTTTTTACAAATGATCGGAGCTCGAAATACGGTTCCACCGAGGAAATTTCTGAGTGTCCCGTTTGGGCTTTTCCACATTTTCTTTAAATTGAACTCTTTTACTCTTTCTTCATCAGGTGTAATTGTCGCGCATTTAATACCAACATCGTGCATTTGTATGGCCTGTGCAGCATCTAGAGTAACTTGATCATTGGTTCGATCGCGGTTTTCGATGCTGAGGTCAAAATAGTGAATGGGAAGCTCCAAGTAGGGATGAATGAGCGTCTCTTTAATTTTGGACCAAATAATCCGAGTCATTTCGTCGCCATCGAGTTCTACGATGGGGTTTTGTACACATATTTTTTTCATAAGTAGCCTTTTCGATAAAACGTCGAGGTATTTTCACGGGTATATATGTACCCCCCCTGCTTTTTTTGCGCAGCATCATTTCTATTGGCTTGGTAAAGCGGTGCAGATTATGATCGGCGGAAATATTGAATCAATCTGGGTTGTTTCTCCACTTTAAGAATTGGCACTTTTGGGAAAAAGACAGAGGTCACTTCTGTTTGGATATTTTCTTGGACGTGACAAAGTAGCCCATGGCAGGAATGGATGATTTTATATAAGCCAAGACCGGCTCCATTTTTTTTGGATTCAATTAGATGTTCTCCATTATGTCCGGTTTGTCTCATTACATAGTCAAAAAATTTAGATGCTGAAAAAGAACCATACGGATCTTTTGTTGAAATAAGAAATAAATGATTATTATATTCGCACGTCAGAGAAATAGGGGCTTGTGAAGGTGATTTTTGGGTAGGAATCGCGTTCTTTTCAGCATTCATCAGCATTTCTTCTGCGATGGAGTATTGCATCTTCGATTTAAAGGTGGATCGAAGCAAAGAATCTGAAAGTATTTCGATTTCTTTGCAAATTTGATCTTTGCCGAATTCTGCGAGAGAAAAGTTAACCATCCTAAATGGGCTTGTGAATAGATTTTTTCTTTCAAATAAATTTCGATTCAGAATAGCTTGAATGCTGGAAAATAAAAAATCGAGACACAGAGGGGATGATGGAATGACTTGTAAATAGTGGGAGCCAGCAGCTCTATTATATATAGAGGCTGCCTTTTCAAATGGAATGTTGGAGAAAAAAATAATTTGCACCGATTTTTTACAAGTCATGAGGAGGGACTGTGAAAGGTGTGTGGTGACAAAAATAGAGATGGTGGCTTCTGATTCAAGAAATGATTCAGCTGCAATAAGGCTATCTACATAAATAATTTTTATATTTTTTGTAATTTCTTGAAAAACAGCGATGGAGGGAAATGCCGATTCAGGCGAAGAATTCAAGCAGAGTATTGTCTTCATGCTGTAGACTTTATTTGGGTTGATTGACAGACGGATATACACTTTCTACAATTATAAGAGAGTCAGTTGAATTTGTCTCATTTGACTTTTTTTTCCTGGTTTGTTTTTACGGCCTATCCATCCTCTAGATGAAAGGAAATACTGATGGAAGTTTTTACTACAATTTCTAGGCTGTTTCATGAGGGTGGACCAGCTGTTATGAGCTCGATATTTATGGTTTTTCTTCTTGCTATTGTTATCATTTTAGAAAGATCGTACCGATTTTGGTTGCAATATGACTTGGGGAATAGCTCTGCATTCATGGCTGCCGTGCAGAAGATGATTATGGGTGAGTCCATTGAGAATGCCATTCGATTGTGCCACAAGGCTCGTCCAAAATTGCTGCCTACTGTGCTGACGGAGGGGCTAAAACGAGCAGATGATTCTGCAGAAGAAATCGAAATGGCGATGGAATCAGCCATTTTGGAAGCGACAGCACGGGTAACAAAGATGGTGCCCTTATTGGGAACCGCAGCAAACGTAGCCACACTGATGGGACTTTTGGGTACCATCTTTGGTTTGATGAAATCTTTTGGTGCAGCCGCAACTGCTACTGGGGCGCAAAAGCAGGCATTATTGGCAGAGGGGATTTCAGAAGCATTAACAGCTACTTCGTTTGGTCTCGGTACAGCACTTCTTTGTATTTTGGCTCACGGAATTTTGACTGCCAAACAGACCGACATTTTGAATAATATTAACCTCAATGTATCTAAATTGATGGATATTTTGTACACGAGAAAAGTAAAGCCATAAGCCACATTTTCTTGAAAGTAGATGGATGAGCCGGAAAAAAAAACATAAAGTGCAGCAAGCGGGCGGATCTGTTGAATTAAACGTGATGCCGTTTATCGACATTTTTTCGTTGCTTTGCACCTTCCTTCTCTTTTCAGCGGTTTTTGTTTCCATTGGTATTATTGAGGTTCAAGCGCCGTTCTTAACAAATGCTGCGCCAAGTGAACCTGCTAATAAAAAGCCAGAGGAAAAGATAAAAGACGTTACGATTAATATCGATCTTGCAAAAAAAGATATTTCGCTTCGGAGCATCGAAACAGGGGAAAAAGAAAAAGTCCTGTCTTTTTCGAATGATAAAAGTGGCGTTTTGGAGCTTCACCGCGAATTGCGGAAAGTAAAAGAGAAATTCCCAAAAGCAGAAAAAGCCACTCTATTTACGGAAGAAGATGTGGACTATGCTGATCTTATTATGGTGGTAGATGCAATTAAGTTTTATGAATTTTCCGCTACAAAAGCAGGATCTCATGAGCCTGCGTCGGCTGCCTCTGCTGATAAGCCATTATTTCCTAAAATTATTATGGGCGATATTATTTTATAATTTTTTATAGGTGAACATATGGCATCCGTTGACTCTGGTAGTGGAGATCAGGTTTCGCTAAATGTCATGCCGATGTTGGATATTTTCAGTATTTTAATTTTGTTTTTGTTGATGAGTTTTTCTTCTGACCCCGTCAGTCATGATCTGAATACTGGGGTGGAGCTTCCGCAATCGGTTACCCTTCTTTCATTAGATGAAGTCCCCACGATTGTGATTTCAAAAAATCAAATCTTTGTGAACGACAATCCAATTGTAACCCTAAAAGAGGGAAGTTCTGCATTGGAAGAAAAAGCGGCGCATGAATTAGATACAGAAATAGAAAAGATCGCGGAATCCGGTAAAAAATTTACGAAAGACGAGGCTGGGCTTCAAACTCTGACATTTGAGATTGATAAAACAAAAAAATTTCAGCTACTGAAAAGGGTGATGTTATCAGCCCAACAGGCTGAATATGTGAGATTTAAGCTGATGGTCGAAAAACAAAGCAGTTAATTATAACGGTCGTTACCTATGATTCGACATCTATTTTTATTTATCTTTAGTATTTCTCTTCTGCCGCCTTTTGTTTTTTCCCAAGAAACAGAATCCGATGGAAATCTAAAGAGGGAAGAGCCAGTTGATATTCAGGTGATTCGACCTCGATTTTTCTCCAAAATCCATCGATTGGAATTTGGAGCTCAGGGTGTGCTGGTGGCGAATCAACCATTTGTTTATACCTATATGGCTGCGGGTATTGCAGCCTATCACTTGAATGAGTATATCGGATTTGAGGCAAATTTTGAATATGGAATTTCTTCTGATAAAGAGGAAAAAAATATTTTAACCAGTGATTTTGATATTAAAACAGAACTTGATCGCATTCAGTCCATGGCGCTGATGGGTCTTACTTTGACGCCAATCTATGGGAAATATCAGTTGGGTGGAGGCCGGCTATTGTACTTTGATACGTTTTTTACGGTAGGAGGTGGGCTCACAGGCGTCGACTATCACTATGATCATTGTACGGTCTCTTCTACCTATAGCGCGCCTGATCCGCGCGTTGTCCAATATCCTACTATATATGCTGGATTGGGGCAGCGCTATTTTGTCGGGACAAACGGTAGTATTCGGTACGACATTCGAACCCATTTTTTTTCGAAAAATGCGGCTGATGGCTCATGTGATGCAAATGCTACAGATGCGAGTACCTCTGTCAGTCAAGTTGTTACGATGCAAGTAGGATACTCCTACTATTTTTAACCAGTTGATTTGAATTGGGTTTCAATGAAAGCATATACCCGTTTTATACTCGTCTGTCTTCTGCTGGTGGCTAAAAGTGGGATTTCCGCTGAGCATGTAGCAAATGCTCTGTTTCAGTCAGGAAAATACGCCGAAGTGATTTCTCTTTTATCCTCTGAAATGGAAGAAGATGCAAAATCAGAACAAGCCAATCTCTATGCTGCAAGCTTGTTTCAATTGGGTTTTCCTGTTCTTGCGCAATGGTACTTCTTCCAGGCAAGAACACCAGAGTCGAAGAGAGATAAAGATCTAGTATATCAATATATCAAATCAATTCATGCAGATAAAAAAGGCGCGTTCCCCTATGGGTCTACTTTTCTACCGATTTTAGAAAAAGCGGGGGCTCGCCTTTCTAAGTTAGAAACTTTACAAGGGATGATGCACTTTCATTCAGGTGTGAATTTTGTAGAAAAAGGGGATACAGAAAAAGCCTTGCATGAATTTCGTGCTGTACAGCCGAAAAATGTAGAGTATCTGCGGGCTATTTTTTTTCTTGGAGTTTTAGAAAATCGCCTGGGACATGTCACGCTAGCAAAGTCGCATTTTTTGCAAGTATATGAGTTATCAGCTAAGCATAAAAATTCGTCCCTTCGGGATCAGGCTGCGCTAAACATCGCGCGTCTACACTATGCGGAAAAGAATTTTAAAGACGCGTTGATATTTTATTCTCACATTCCAGAAACGTCAGAGTTTTGGTTGCAAGCCGTTTTAGAGTCAGGATGGGCGTTTTACTTTATTGACAAGCCAGGAAATTCGTTGGGGAATCTGAGGACGATATTGTCCAGTTTTTATGAAAAACGTTTCTATCCAGAGGCGTATGTTTTACAGGGGGTAACACTTTTAAAGGAGTGTTACTTTAAAAGTGCTAACCAATCGGCATTCTTTTTTCAAAAAAAATACAAACCGATTTTGAATGAGATGCGAAATTTAGAGAAAATGAGAACAGAAAACCCCATGCATATATTTCATGTATTTGAATCATATATAACGAAGGCTCCAATTAAATATGAAGAGTCAGGGAATGTGCTGGATCGAGTTTTTCGAGATTCTTCTGTACAGCGGGAGTGGATTCATTTTTCTTTGATTCAATCAGAACTTCGGAAGCTTTCCACTTCGGCTCTTTCTTCTGCGGCTAAAATTTCTTTGCGAAGTCAGTTGTTAGAGAGAGAAAAAGAGAAGAAGTCCTCATTAGCCTCATTTTTAGGAAAGAGATTTCATCGACAATTGAAATATTTAGAAGATATTTCCGTACA
>CANIBL010000002.1 GCA_947466225.1 Deltaproteobacteria bacterium | reverse complement strand
TGTCATTCCTCTAGGAGGATCGTTACCGATCCCCTCCAGCAGCCTACCCAGAAGAACATCGGGCCGATGTATCTCTTCTCTATTTGGCCTTGCTTCAGATAGGGTTTACCGAGCCGTATGTGTTACCACAACGCTGGTGGGCTCTTACCCCACCGTTTCACCCTTACCGAATTCCTTGCGAAATCAGGCGGTTTACTTTCTGTTGCACTTGCCGTCGAGTCGCCTCGCCTGGTCGTTAACCAGTATCTTGCCCTATGAAGTCCGGACTTTCCTCTCCGCGAAATTCGCGCAGCGACAACCCGTCTCTCCTTCGCGCTCTATGCTTCCCGTTTTATGTACTGGGGTTTGCTCTGTAAGTCAAGGTTTGGCGAGATAGAAGCAGGGGAAAGGGATAAAATTTTCGCAAAGTTATCTGGTTGAATGGGGTCTTCGTATGCAGATACATTTTCGCCTCGATGCCCACAGGTAAGGCAAGAAAAAGTCAAAATAATACCCTTTCGCCCCGTATATCGAAAAGAAATCGCTTTCATACGACCTTGGCACCCATTGGATCGATCCCCAACGGACAGATCCACATGCTTAGAAGAAAGGCACTCCGGGCAATGATTGCGACAACTGGTTTGGCGAGGCGCTACCAAAGCACCGCAGTACTCGCAGGTAAACCCCTCGTTATTATGAGTGAATTTTCGGTTTCCCAGGCTCATGGATATCCATTTTGGCAAAAAAGTTCTTCAGAGTTGACGAGCAATTCCGATACAGAAAACAGGTATCTATGCAAACGAAGGCATTATGCAAGTACACGGATGGATTGCAACTGAATTTCGGCAACTGCTTCTACTTGGAAGCCTTTCCGCATTTTTTGGATGCAGCCAAGGTGGACAATCTGTAGATGCAACATTTGGCGAAGGCGCCTACGCGGATCTCACCGGTAGCATTACCAATGAGGCAGGGGTTGGCTCCAGTATGGCAGGCTGGCTGTTGGCCTTGCTCGATAAAGACACCAAAGAGGCGCGCGTCACAAGCATCGATGCCTCGGGTGGTTACAAATTTTCTCATGCGTTCACGAGCAAAACCTATACCCTGCAATTGCTATCCCCCTCCTCTGTCTTTCGTGCCAGTTTGGCCTATCCAGATGATAATGACGCAAAAAAGCTGCATCCCTACTTTACCTTGAATGGATTGGTTTTGCCGCCCTTAGTAAGTAAAGGCTCAGCTATTACCATGAGCTCCATAGAGGGCATTACCATCACTGCAGATACTGTAGCAGATAAAAATAAAGACGGTATACCAGATGCAGTTTCCAATATATGGGGGCCCACATTTTCTACTTACATCGAATGGTTTACGGCAAAAGTTTCTTCCGAGCTGCAACTGGACGGCAGAACAAAGACCTACATCACTTTTTATACCAAATTACGCGATAATCAAGACGCACCCATGACTGTACAAGTTATCGGCGCGAACTCTTTGCTCAATGATGCAATCATAAACGGTACGACCAAAACATGGGATCGACTCTTACTCGATGACGGTGTGAGTGAAGAAGGCAACCGAAACGATGGCCTATTTGCGAGAAAAGTCTTGCTGGGAACCGGCAAACTCCCGGTAAGCAATCTCATGGTCTTCCTGCAACTTACCTATGGCACCAAAACCTCTCCTTGGGCTGTAAGTTTCCCCTATACCTTTAGCGGAGTGAAATTTGGATCTATTGCAGCTAGCTATGAACCCATTACACGCACAACTGAAATCGCAGGAACCCCCTTCATAGGTGTGACGAACTATACCTGGTCCATTTCTGTTTTTGAGGTTGCCGAAGATGGAAGTAACTCTATGGTGTTCACCTCACCTGCTGTAGGAGGCGGTACCTCGACCTATGTGCTACCAGACAATGTTTTAGAGACAGGTAAAAACTATATCTACACGCTCACCGCACAGACCCCCGAGTTGGTTCCCGGATATCCAGGGTACACCATTCGAACGCTGCCAGGGACGATTACACCGTAGATTTTTTTTGCGGAAACTGCGCAGCTGGTTCAACAAAAAAGCAAATCACTTCACACGCGACTCTATCTCTTTCAACTCTTTCTCTCTAGGCGCATCCAACGGACGGCCTTGCGGCATAACTTCCCGCCCCAAGACATCTCGAGAAATCTCCTGGTAGCGATCGAGGAGATAGGGAAAGTACTGCTCTTTACTTCCCGGTGCCGAACTCCCATCATCTAACGCCCGAGCCAATGCCCATAGCGTTTTCATCCCCGTATAAAATGCACTCACACGATCAGATAACGCCGTTGCATCACTACGCACACGTCGATCCAAATCATCTACCATATGATAAAAACACCAATGATAAGTAAACCGATCTGCGGCGACCACCTGAGAAATCTTCTTTTTTGCATGTAATAAATCTCGCTCATCCACAATCTTGCCCATAGTATCCTGCGCCTGTTTCCAACAAGCTTGGAGTTCCTCTGAAGAAAGTGGATGTTCCATCAACAATTGCTGCGTAGCTTGTTTCGTCGATGCAACAGGATGCGTGATAACATGGGCCGGATCCACAAGGGGCGTGGTCTCACAGCTCGTCAACGTATAAAGACTGACCCATCCAAAAAAAATCCACTTCAATACCAACCTCCAAATGCCAACGATACCCATGCAAAAGAAAGGCCTTTTCCATATTGCACCCCAACAGAGGGATGCACGCCTACAGTTCCATAATAGATGCGTGCATACATACACTCGAGCCAAATGGCGGTCGCCTCAAGATTGCCGCCTTTCGTTTGCAGCTCTTTTTCAATGGTTTCACTGGCTGGCTCTATATCCCCTATAGAAGATTGTACCGCAAGCCCCCCCAACCACATCCATGCACTGCGTGAGACCGCCTCTCGCTGTACAATTCCTTCGAGCCGAATACGACTTCGATCTTGTGTTACTGCTTCTTCTACTAGGTTGATTTTACCTAGTGCAAAAACCGGCCCCCAATAGAGAACCCCGTAGCGTCCAGGCGTATTTTCTACCATCCCAGTACCAGAAAAAGGCGCCATTCTGGCCCCAACCCACAGATGCCACCCTTGGGCATCTGCGCCGTTCACCCGCATGGCACCCCAGATATGGCTTGTAAGCTCTGTGGTATAGCGATTTCTGGGAAGTTTTGTCCAAACCGTAGGTATAACGAGACCCGCCTGGAGTACAGCTCGGTACGAACGCTGTTTCACTGTTTCTGCTGCTAAGGCTTCTTCTTGACGAGAAGGGGGCGGGGGGGGCAGCGGGTTTTCTTTTTGATGCTTTTTTTGCAACCGTTCCAAGTCTTGCTGCAAATCCTGGGGTTGGACAACGGGCAACGGTGCCATAACGGGCATATCTAACGGGAGAATAGAAGGATCCCCCTTCGCCAGCCCGAGTAGCTCCCATCCCAAACACCATGCCATCAGGAATAACTTGCCCATTTTGACTCCTGCTGTTGCAGGCTACGATTAAAATAAAGAGAGAAATAAGCGTATCGCGCCTCTCCCCAAATAGCGAATTTTTTTATGCGAAACCGACTTAGCCTTATGGCACTCACGCTCAGTATCTGCGGCGCTTCCGTATATGGGTACGCCCACTACCGCCGGGTACCGATTGCTCCCTTACAGCCCCTCTACATAGAAATCACTGCCATTGATGACGGCGGCCATCCAGTGGCCGGCTCACAAATTCATATCGAAAAAACCCAACGAGGAGTCACCGATTCCTTTGGTGAATGGCGCGGCATTGTGCAAACCCACCCCGGCACAACGTTGGCTCTCTCGATTCAAAAGAGACGGGGTAAAAATCGACTGCAAGCCAATCGTCTCTTACAAGTGCCCCTCGAACTATCCGATAGTAGCGAACTTAAAACCACCATCCAACTCTCACGTAATCAAAGGGAATCTCCGACGCGACGGAAGGTTGCTGGGGATGAGGGATAGAACAAGCCTCCTCAAGGTAGAAATACTTGTGTACAATCTCGAGCTGGCTGTATGGCTTTACAACGCATCAGCACAACTTTTTCTTCGTCCTTGGTCATCGCTTTGGCGTGTTTGACCCGCAGTTGAAATCGATGTTGAGCCACCACATGGAGCTCCCCTCGGATTTCATACACCACATTTTCCTGTACCCAGGCATTCTCCCGCCCATACAACCTGACCTCAATGGGCTGCCCTTTTATAATGGGATTCCAACGCTTGGCTTGCCCCTCGATAGATCGAAGCTCCAAGAAAGTACCCACATCGGCCTCCTCAAATCCGGGGATTTCCCAGTACTGCACCGCAAATGGGTTAATAGCAAGCAAAGAGGTTGTAGGCGCCAGACCCCAAGTTTGAACCGCTGCTTGTCGGATTTTTTCTTGAGATGTGGTGATCATCGAACAAGCAGTATCTAAGACAAATCGCACCATCTTCGGACTATAGTAATACCCCGTTACTTCCATCTTGCCCTCTCCGCCTGCACAAGGAAATCCCATGGCAACAAAAGGAGAGTTTTCTTGAAGCCCTGTACCCCCACCTTCTAGCGCACACGTTTTAAGAAACCGTGTAACCATAACGGAGTGGGTGGGTAAAAAGCCCGGAATCGGTTGAGCAAAGCGATGGCAAGCACTTGTCGGCACTTCGAGTTTGATTATACTCAAAGTAGGTTCTGGCCTCGGCTCCTGCATAGATGGAGTTGTACAAGAAAGTACGGTACTCATCATCATACCTAAAATCCACTTCATTCGCTCACCTTTCCAGAAAAGAGAGAGTCCCCGACACGAGGTTGCACCCATTGAAACAAAATGGCGATACCATATACGATGATAAGGGGCTCCACCACAATCACCATGTTCCAACTCGTACCCAATGACGTACCCTTCTGTAAAGAAGCAAGAAGAGAATATCCAAAGAGGCAGAGACAAATCCCTCCAAACTGTTGCAGTGACTTTTGCAATGCACCAGAAGTTGTAGGCCATTTACCAGCACCCATCACAAAAACCGCACTGTATATGTACTGAAAATCCAAGCACTCCACCATAGGGGAGATCCACCGGGACCAAAATACCTGCTCCCCCAAGTGTGTCACATCAATATCTTGCCACTGTATCCCCCTGTGCCCACCCCAGAGAAGCAGGAGCAAGAGGAACACAGCCCAATTCCATCGAAGCCGCATCCGGAAAAATACGGCCAAAAGACATAGACCGATCAACAGCAGAAAAGACGCCCAGGATTGAAGGGATACCAAATAAATCCGAGACACCAGCGAGTTTCGAAACAGCAATGCTACTGCAATGACACTCGCCTGCAACCAACTCCCCAAGAGGACCCTCATCCATAGCAATACCAATAGACTCATCCCTACAATAAGCCACAGGTTCAGTCGCATCAAATCTTGGAGGGAAAAGGGAGTCCCCCATGCGCATTTTGCCGTTAAAAACCCTTGGTAGAAAAAAGATAAAGGGCCCTCATAGTTGGATACTTTCTGCTCGGTTTCATTGAGGCGAAGGATTTCCTCGAGAGAGGCACAAGGTTGTAGCGCTTGGGTTTGTTGCATCAAGGCATATACAGGAGACGTGAGATGAGCCTCATACGGATGCAACTGCATCCATACCAATCGACTCAGCGCCATCAAACAGAGGAAAAAACAAAGCACCACTTGGAGGGGATGAAATGTACGCACGCAAGGCCCCCTTTTATGCACTGCATTTTTTTGCATAATGAAGAAAGGCATCGACCAACGCGTACCCAAAAGTATACGCCTCTATCTGGTCTACAGAAAAGCCCCCTCGCGCCGCAAAGCAAGGTAATGCCTCCGGATGAGGTTGCACGCCCCAAATTGGAAGCGAATCGGAACGCAATGCTTCACTCTCATATAGATCGCTTGTCCCCCACGAAACAAGGCCAGAGGGCAGTTGAGTCACACACTCTTCATGAGAAACAACCAATGGACCTGTTTGCGCTTTCCACTGCAACCTTGAATCACTCTGTAACGCAATCTTTCTCGTACCTTTGTGTTTGAGCTTCATGAACTCGACACGTCCCCCAAACATATGAGCCAAGAACTGATGGCCATAGCAAATGCCAAATACCGGGGTACCCGCTTGGATTTTATGGTCCAACCAAATTTCCAATTTTTTCTGCCAGGGAAAATTTTCTGTTACGCTGGAACGACTGCCAAGTAACAAAACTCCTGCGCACGCCCCTTGATATGGATCCTCTAGAGATTCACAACCAAAAAGGGCGGGCAAATGGTAACTGGTTTTCAGTGGGCTTCTGCACGAGATTGCATTGAAGCACTCTACTTCAGGTACGCACGTCCCAGGATCGATAACAAACAATGTCGGAGCAAAGGAAATCGTTGCCATAAGAAATTATTTCTCGACTGGGGTGGGAGAAAACGTATCTCGAAAGTGACAATTTTGCAGGCGATTTTCGCTTAATTCTGCTGTTTGTACCAAATTTTCCTCCCGTATCAATGCGGCGCGAGGGTGGTTTTCTTCTTGAAAAACCACGATACCACAATGCGGGCACTGAAGGGTTACCTGAGGTAGCGTAGCGCCCTCTGTATCATACGCAATATGAAACCTACGGGTGCATACAATATTATCGACAAGAATTTTCTTATACGTCATAGTGGCGTCTCAGCAGTAGAAGAGATAGAAAAACAGCCCGACACGACCTATGGTAGCAGGAGTAGCCGCGTCATGGAAGATACCATTTTTGACAAAATTCTGCGCAGAGAAATCCCAGCCAAAATCGCGTATGAGGATGACCATGTCTTGGCTTTTCATGACCTCCACCCCCAAGCACCCGTTCATGTCCTGGTGATTCCAAAGAAAAAACAACCCGGTATACAAGCATTTTCAGGCGCCTCTTCAGAAGACATCGGCGCCTATATGGTGGCAGTGGCAAAAGTCGCCACCCATCTTGGTTTAGATGCAGCTGGTTACCGCGTGGTCTTCAACCAGGGGAAATACGGGCAACAAACTGTGGCATATGTGCATGCTCATATTTTGGGTGGGCGGCAGATGGAGTGGCCTCCAGGGTAATTTTTTTGGGTTTGTTTTTTGGGAAACCAGCTGCGCAGTTTTCCCAAACCCTTCCTTGCCGGAGGTTGGAGAGGAGAAAAAACCAGAGCTTGGGGAAGAGTCGCAGCATGGGACACGGGCAGCCAGGCAGCAGGGGCCCAACGGGTCACAAATCGCAGCCACAAAATTGGGTGTCCATGATGTGAATTCAATCTGCGATTTTGAGAGGTGGGAAGATTCTGCCTGAGCGCCGGCCGTGTCTCTCCATGAAATGCTTTTCCAGCTTTTGTTTCTCTCTCATGCTTGGCAAGGAGGTGCGGAAACTACGCAGTTGGTTCCGCAAAAACAACCCAGTAAAAAACCCCCAAATAATATGATACACTCAACCGTACGTTATTTACGGAGTACACCCCCCTTGTCTTGCCATCCTTCAACAAACAAAGTGATCCTGCTACGACCGGATCGGTTTACCTCCCAGCAAAAAACCCCGTGGGCTGGTACTGCCATCAGTACGACCTATAAAAAAGACCTAATCCCCTCACTAGGTACTGTTGCCATTGGAGAAAGTTGGGAGTTTTCCTGCGACCCGACATTCCCCTCTCTTCTTCTCACCACCGGCGAGAGTCTCATTGATTTCATACGCGACCATGCAGAGGCGGTGCTTTCCCCCCAATTGGCGGCGCACAGTACCACGTGTGAGATCCTCGTTAAACTTCTGCATGCAGCAAGCCCACTTTCTGTACAAGTTCACCCGGAAGATGGCGATCCGAACCTACGACCGGGAGAGTGCGGCAAACCTGAGTCTTGGCTGGTGCTGGATGCCGAACCCGGCGCGGGTCTGTACCTGGGTTTTTCTCAGCGGCTTTCCAAAGCAGCGTTACACACCCAACTTCGCTCTGGCGCAGATCTTACTTCACTCTTGCAGTTCATTCCTGTAACTCGCGGAGACTATTTCGAAATCGCTCCTGGCGTTTGCCATGCCATTGGCCCGGGGGTCATGATCTTGGAACCACAGCGACTCCAACCCGGCAAAACTGGCAAAACCTATCGCCTATGGGATTGGAACCGCACCTATGACCCCCAAGGACACTACTCCGCCACCGGAACTCCGCGAGAACTGCATATCGAAGAATCCCTTGCCATCATAGATCCGCCGAAGCAGTATGGTCCCTCTTTTGTCCAAAGTTTGCGCCGTATCGCACACAAAGCCCCCGTAGGGACCGCAGGAAACTGCTGGCGCTATCCGCCCAACCCCTATTACCAAACCTGTCTATTCGAGCTTCTCCCTACAGAAAGCTGTGACATACAGATAGAAGGGGGATACGGAGTGGGTCTCGTGTTGGAGGGGACACTGGAAACCCAGGGAACCCAGCTAAAAAAGGGGCAATCGTTTTTGCTCCCTTTTCATGCAAGCCCACTTCTGGTAACGGCAACGGAAACCGCTTTATGTGCGTGGGTACTACCTGCACAAGCGCAGATACAATTTTTAGCAAGAAAGGCACCTCTATGATTCCGTTTCGAGTATATGATCGCGATAAGAAGCTTACCTGGGTTGTATTAAACTACCACGCCACCCCACAGGGCGGGGAGTACCTCGTCGCACGAGAAGATGATTCCAAAGATGACGGATTGCTTACTACGCTGACTCTCGCCCAGATGAAGACCCTTCGCTTGGTGGATTTTTGCGATGAACAAGCCTAGTTCCTCTCTTTTCTTTTGTTTCTGCCTCCTTCTGTTGGGCCTCTCTCTGTCAGGCCTTGAAGGCAAGGGGGCAAAACCTCATAACAATACAGAAGACGTTCGCATACTGGATCGTATGTTGCTTTCGATCCAAGAACGTTCTTTCTACACCCAACGGCAATGCGAATTGTACCTCGCTCTTGCGGCTGAACTATTTCCTGATACCAATGTGCCGACAGTACAAGAGTGGGAAAAAGCTCGAACCTATTTTCGCGATGACAAGCTGATCTGGGAAGAGGTGCAAAATACCCCCTTTTATCGAGTGACGGTTCTATCCATTGAAACCAACTGGAAGAAATTGGCGATTGCCAAAGCAACGGGACCTCTTGCCAAGACCCTGCGCCAACTAGAAGTACAGGACACCGAACTGCGACACGTATTGGAAGAAGTATTGATCATCCAAAATGCCAAATCCATCAAATCTAAACTCAGCACTGTCACTGAATGGGTTTCGACCTTAGATAAAAAATTCCACAGTCGCTTTTTCGATAACACCAGCACCTATATCCCAGTAGAGCCCCTTTCCGAAAAAGCCAACATACCGTGATTACCATCCGAGAATACAAGGCAGATACGGGGGAGACCCCCATACGGCCGAGGCCGCCTGGGCATGACGAACAAAGTGCCTTGCAGCAGCATTGTACGCAGTGGCAGTTTTGGAGTTGGGAAGAAACCCACCGGAGTTTACAAGACCGGCGATATCACCTGTTGGTTGCCTCTATGGGGGAAACTTGGATCGGAAGCCTGCTCTATTGGGTAGGCATAGAACATGGGGAGCTGCTCTACATCTTTACAGATCCTCTATATCGGCAGCAAGGCGTGGGAAAAGCGCTCGCGCTATATATGGAGCATCAACTCCGACAAATACCCACCTGCCAGCGACTCTACTTGGAAGTACGCGCCAGCAATCAAGCTGCACAAAGACTGTACCGCAACCTCGGTCTTCAAGAGACACAGGTACGCAAAAAATATTATGCAGATGGAGAAGATGCTGTGATTTTTACCAAGGAGATCTGCTCTCTGTGAAACAGCTACCGCAACTCGAAACCATTCAACATGTCGTATGGCTGCAGACTGCTTTTTTGGGGGACATCATCCTCACCACCGCAGCAATGTCTTTGATAGCGAAGCGTTTTCCCTCTTGGAAGCAACACCTGATCACTACGCATGTGGGTGCAAAAGCGTTGGAACAGCACCCTTGCATTTCCCAAATTTTGGTTTTTGATAAGAAAAAATCGACGCGACAAGAATTTTCTCGCATCAAATCCCATCTACCTCATGCGAATACCCTATTGCTGCAGCCACATAAAAGTTTTCGTTCTTCTTTGCTACGCAGCTATCTGAAATTTCCTTCTATCACCTACGCAGAAACCAGCTTGGGTTGCAGCGCTACCGTACAAATATCTCGCGTAGCGGTACTCCATGAGGCCCACCGCATTGCCTTGCTGCTCGAACCCTTGGGCATTTCTCGAGAAGAAATCCTCGCAAGCCGGCCTTTTTTTCCTGTAGAGAAAAACCCGTCAATTCCAGCTTGGCAAAACTTTTTACAAAATCGAACCCGAAAAAAAATCGGCATTGCCCCCGGTAGCGTATGGGGTACCAAACGCTGGCCCATCGAATCCTTTTGCACACTCTCACGCCGATTGGCAGAGCACGGGTTTAATCTTGTCTTACTGGGAGCAAAAGAAGAACAGCCATTGGCTGCACAAATGCTGGAGGCAGTGGGTCCACGATCCGATCAGGTGCTAAATACAGCCGGAATCACCAGTTTTCTCGATTTACGCTGGATCTTTCCCCAGCTCGATTTGGTTATTTCCAATGACAGCGCTCCCATACACTATGCCTCTGCTTGTAATGTTCCTACATTGGCATTATTCGGAGCTACCGTTTCCGCCATGGGATTTGGCCCTCTAGCAGAACGAAGTCAGGTAGTGGAGGTGGAAGGCTTACCCTGTCGACCTTGCGGCGATCATGGCCCTCAAATATGCCCGCTTACTCACTTTCGTTGCATGCGAGACCTCTCTGTAGATCGCATCTACAATGCCGCTCTTGCAATGCTGATGGCAATTTGAGCTCCAACTTCCACATTATGTCGAAGTAGCGCACAATTGGTTTCTACCGAGCGCCCCCAGGTGATGTCTTTCAATGCATGTAGTAAGAAAGGCGTCACAGCTTTGCCTCGAATCCCTTGCGCCTCGGCCCTTGCGCATGCCTCTATAATACAAGGTTCGATTTCTGCCCGTGGAATTTCTGCCGTTCCAGGAACCGGATTGACCACCAAGATCCCACCGGTTCTTGTCTTGTAGATTTCCGCGATCTCCGATGCATGCTCTACCGTATAAGGCAGCAAAATCCCGCTGTTTCCATAGTAAAAAGCCGGGAACTCCTTACATCGCCACCCAAGGGTGAGCACCCCTTGGGTTTCGAGCTGCTCCCAGGTCGCAGGCAAATCCAGAATGGCTTTTGCCCCAGCCGAAACTGTCACAAGATCATACCGCGCCAATGCCATGAGATCGTGAGATACATCCGGCAATTGGGCATAGCCTCGATGAACGCCACCGATTCCTCCGGTGGCAAACACGCGAATTCCAGCCCGTTGCGCACAGAACAACGTACCTGCGACTGTGGTAGACCCCCAGGCTTTGCGTGCCAAAGCCACGGGTAAGTCATAACTCGACAGCTTCCAACAAGCAGTACCAGCTTGCGCCAAATGCCGCTTCTCTTCTGCACTCAACCCGATCGTAATCCGACCCGCTACTACCGCAATCGTTGCTGGCTCCACGCCTTGGCCATGGGCGATGGCTTCTAGTTCTTCTGCTAGTTCTAAATTGGCAGGCCATGGAAGCCCATGAGTAATCACTGTAGATTCTAGCGCCAATACAGGCCGCTTGCTACGCAAGGCCTCCATCACACGGGGATGAACTGAAATGGGAAGTGGACTGGCTATAACACCATGGCTCTCGTTATGAGTTAAGCACTCACTGGGTTCCATACAAGCGGTCTCCTGCATCCCCCAATCCTGGCAGGATGTAATTTTTTTCGTTCAGCCTTTCATCGACAGAAGCCGTGTAAATCGGCACATCTGGATGCACGCTGTGAAAATATTCGATTCCCTCTGGCGCTGCGAGAATACAAACGAAAAAAATTTGACGCGAACATTTTTTCTTGAGTCGATTAACTGCAATCACGGCAGATTGACCTGTGGCCAACATAGGGTCCAGCACCAAGACATCCCGTGATGCGATATCGTCGGGCACTTTGAAGTAATACTCCACAATACTGTTGGCATTTTCCTGACGATACAATCCGATATGCCCCACTTTGGCAGAAGGCAAAAGCTCCAACATACCGTCCAAAATTCCATTTCCCGCACGCAAAATGGAGATCAAGGCCGGCTTCGGCCGCATCAGAAATGGCGCATCCATGGTAGTCATGGGTGTTTCGATGGTTTCTAAGGTAGTTTTGAAATTGCGTGTTACTTCATATCCCAACAATAAACTCAGCTCTCGCATCAAAGAGCGAAATTTATTGGTGCTGGTTTCTTTTTTCCGCAGCAAACTCAACTTATGCTGAACCAAGGGGTGATCGATAATGTGTACGTAATTCGGTTTCAACATATGGGCTCCTTCAGAAGAGGGTTCCTTCGATCTGGATTTGTAGCGGAGGCTCACCGGTGGAGCGCTTTTCTTGCGCGATGCGCCGTCCTGCGCTCCAAGTACCGCCTTGGAGAAGTTTTGCCAAGGGAAAGGCTTCGGCGGTTACACCGCGTGCTTTTCGTACCGCACAGCCCACTTCATCTAATAGACACACCGTCAAGGCACGCCATTCCACCATACAAGGACTGGTGGGAATATGGCGCACCTGCCAAAAATCTGCCTGCTTGGGTTGCATCACACCAAAGTCCAAAAATAACCCGCCATTTCGGTACTCGGGTAAACCCGTCAGTGCTTCGATACCTGTGACTGAAATACCGCTCCATTCAAATGGCTCGAGTAAAGAGTAGGTAAGCCATTGGGACAACTTGTGAAACGGCACCAACCCTTCTGTTCCTGGGATTCCCGTCACGCAAGGGTGCTCGCCCACATCCCCAAGATTCACTGGACCGAGATAATATCCCGAGGGCCAAATTGGAGAGAATACCGCAAGCCAATGCGCGAAAATTTGACTTGCTGTAATAGAGGTCCCATCAGCAAAACAATCTGCAACCACAGCACCCAAACGCCGGTGCACATCCAAGCTACCCTTGTACTGCGCCACTACATCCCCTAAGCGTTGGAGTAATGCCAACCGATTGGAAAGGCCGACCAGAGGATTTTCCGCACTCACCTGAAAAATCTGCGCTAGGGTTTCCAATTGCAACGTTTGCAATCCGTGTGCATCCACAATGCCAGGGTCTCGTTGAGAGGAAAAAAAGCCCTGCTGCACACCGTACAAGCTAGCAAGAGCAAGACCTTCAGATCGAGAAAATACTCGCTGAGAATGTGGATCTATATAACGCCACTGCGAACCAGCCCCTGCATCCAAGAGAACAGATAATACCGCTAGCTCACAAAGTTGCAGGCGCTGCATCTTCATATTTTCTTTTGATAGCGATTCTCGCAAAGGAGATACGCGATCTACATTGCCACAGTCAAAGTGGCGCCATCGACTGTGATAGGGGATATCGCCTTTGGGATAGTTTTTCTCGATTTCTGTTTGGACATAGTCCACCACGGCTGGAAGCTGCTCCATACGGAGATCGAAGTACCGGGAATCGTGATGTTGCACAAATTGGTAGAGTTGCGCACATCGTCTTCGAATTTCAAACGGGTCACGCAGCGCCTGTATAGCAGCGGTATGTACTTGCATGATGATTCCAAAAATAGATCGTTTTCTAGACCGTACTCGATCTACGCCTGGGTGGGTAGGGATTTTTATGGATTTTTCATCTTCGGAAAATATCGCCCTGTGTTTTTGTTTGCGCAGAGATTTTTCTTATTTATTTAGCGCGGTAGCCCGTACTTTCTTGTCTTTAAAAGTATGGCTATACTATGTATAGAATATTTTTTGCCTGAAGCTCATCTTACTGGAGAACCAGCTAAGCAGTTTCCCCAGACCCTTCCTTGCAAAAACAGTAAGGAGGTATTGTGCAGAGAAAACACAAAAGGAACATATGGATCAGCCTATTGATCGTCACAGGGCTTTTCCTTACCATCGCTTGCCATACCCACTCCAATAGGAAAACCTTTCCTGCAGCAACCATAATACGCGACAAACCTCCTTTTATAACCGAAGTGCCGCCTATAAAACCTCGTATGCGAAAAGAAAAAACCATTTCCATACTCACGTACAATATCTGCTGGGAATGCATGACGCATAGCCGAACCCTAGGCGCTTCATGCTCGATTGTGTCGGATCAGAGAACCATTTGTGCCCAAAATGTAGGAGAGAACATAAAAAAGGCAACGGAAGACTATGGAGATCTAGATTTTATTGCCTTACAAGAAGCCACCCATCATGAAATCATTGAACAGGACCTCCCCACTGTCTTTTCAAATTTCGCCAGCGTGGCTCATAAAAGTGGCCTCGAAGAGCAAATAACCTACTACAACAAAAATATGTACACCCTTTGGAAAAAAATCACAGGAGAGTTTGAGTCAGGCCGGCCCTATCAAATTTTACTCTTCAAACAAAAATTGATTTTGGTGAATCTACACAATGGTCATACGGCAACAAGGGAAAAAATGGAACTCGCGCTCAGCAAAGGGCTTACTGCGCATCTTACTCAGGACGAAATCACGTCACTTCAGTCATATCGAATTATTTTAGCTGGAGATTTCAACGATCATGATACGGCACTGCGAAAGTTGGCCCCTTTTTCTTATGCCGGGATCTCAACGGAAGTTTCACTTAAAATTTCATCCCCGCCTAAAACCTGTTGCACCAACCCAGGAACAGCCGGGCATACCAGTACCATCGACTACATTCTGGATAGCAACCCCTCTCGCCCCATAAAATGGGAAATCCCCACCCACTATGAATGGAAAAAGCCAGCCTCTGACCATCTGCCTGTTATTGGGGTTTTACCTCATGCGGTATAAAGCCTCGCTCTTCAGGTCGGGGATATAAGACACCGGGGGTAAACAATGACCCTTGACGCATCACCACCGCTTCTTGTGCCAGCATAGACTGCAACTCATGCAATAGGTTCAGGGCTTGCAACGGGGTCAATCGATTGAGTGATACGCGTTCGAGCTTTACCAATGCTGCTTCTCGTCTAGGATCAGCAGGCGGGAGTGGCTTTGCATGCGCTTCCACCGCACGCAGCGCCATCATCGCCCCGTCGGATTTCTGCGTCTGTAAAAACACTCGAGCTGTTGCCACCACTCGCTCTGGAATCCCAGCTAGACTTGCAACCTCTAACCCAAACGAACTCGGGCAAAATCCCGGTATCACGCGGTGGGTAAAGGTAACGCCTTGTTCCGACTCCAACACTTCAGTTTGAATGAGTTGCACATTTGGCAGACTCTGTGCCAATGGAACCAGTTCATGATAGTGGGTAGAAAAAAACATCCAAGCGCCCACTTGGCTCACCAACTCTTGAAAAATGCTCCAAGCCAGTGCCAGTCCATCTTCCGTCGAAGTCCCTCGACCCACTTCATCTAGCAAGACCAGACTCTGGGACGTTGCATGACGCAAAATTGTAGCAGCCTCGTTCATCTCAGTCATAAATGTCGACAGCCCCCGACTTAAATCATCACTAGCGCCAACACGAGTATAAATCTGATCAAAAATCGGAAGTACCGCTGTCTCTGCAGGCACAAAACACCCGATTTGGTTTAACAAGGCACAAATCGCGGTTTGACGCATAAGGGTGGATTTTCCCCCCATATTGGGGCCCGTAAGCAGCAAAAATTTCCCCTCTGGGGACATTTCAATATCATTGGCGACAAAATCAGATATCCCCACAAATGCCTCCACCACGGGATGACGTGCAGCCCGTAAGTAGAGTCGCTGCGGAGAAAAGGTAGCGCGGGTGTAAGATTTTTTTTGTGCCAACATGGCAAACGACAAGAGCAGATCAAAAGAAGCCAAAGTCGAGGCAGCTTGAAACAGAACGTCCTTTTCCCCAGCAAGACGCTCTAGCAATGCAACATAGACAGCAAACTCTCGCTCGATGGCAAAGCGAGTGGCATGAGACAACTGTTCATCGAGCTCCTGTAAGTCTTCCGTGACAAACCGCTCACAGTTCACCATGGTTTGTCGACGAATGAAATGAGCCGGAATTTTGGTAAAGTGCGTCCGAGTTACTTCCAACAAAAGCCCAAATGTATTGTGTCGCTTGATTTTCAGACTGGAGATGCCAGTCTCAGCTCGAAGCTTCTCCTGATACGCTTCGACTTTTTCTTCTCCATGCTGGGTATCATGCAAATGGCCATCCAAGGCTGGATCCACGCCAGAACGAAACACTCGCGTGCCCTCGCCCAAGATGCCCGGCTCCTCTTGTAAGCTTTGCTCCAAAATCTCAAGAACCTGCAACTCACGAGAGGAAGAGGTCAGGTGTTCCAATAATGCCATTGCCGCAGGACTGCGATCTTGATGAAGACGTGCCGTCAACGCAACGAGCTTGCGCAACGTATCTCGCAATACCCCTAGCTCACGGGGGGTCGCAGATCCAGCCACCAAGCGCGCTGTCAAACGCTCCAAATCCCCACACCCCTTGAGTCCAGCTTGAAGGGAGGCAAAGGTCTCCGGCTGCAAGGCAAGAAACTGCGCCACCCCAGTATGCCGTTTGGAAATCGCATTGGCTTGTAGCAGAGGATGCTGTAAGGACCAACGCAACAACCGCACACCCATAGGGGATTGGCAGTAGTTAATCTGGGTCAACAGACTGCCGTGAGGAGACCGATCGCGCAAGGTTTCAAAGATCTCGAGATCTCGTACCGCAATGGGTTCAAGGCAAAAAGACTCTGGATCGCGTAATCCTTGCACCAACCGAAAGGGTAGCAACGAGATCTTCATCTGCTCCACATGCCCGAGTACGCTGGCCAAGAGGGTTTCCCCACCGATAACGGCGCCACAAGGATGCTCCGCCAAGGGTTTCTTGGGAAAGACGCGCTGCAAGAGCTGGGTTTGTTGGGCAGCATCGTGCAACAAAGATTCCGGCAAGGTGCTCACTGCGGGAGGTCGAACTTGTAGTGTTGCAAGCTGCTTTTGCAACGGCCCTTGGTAAAACCGACGCACCAAAATTTCCTTTGGTGCCAAGGTCTCAATCCAGCCGGGAATCTCCGCCTCTGCGACAGAGGCCAACCGCAATTCACCAGTAGAAACATCCGTAACGAGCAAGGCCCAGGCTTTGCTCGTCGGCTCTTCGTATAACGCCATGAGATAGTTAGGCGCAGTGGCTTCTAGCCCCTCGAGGTCATCGACACAGCCAGGGGTCAAGATCTTGGTGATTTCTCGCCGAACTAACCCCTTAGCCAAGGCCGCATCCTCGACCTGATCGGCGATGGCAATTTTGTAGCCTCGGCGCAGAAGTTTGAGCCAGTAGCCCTTTGCACTGTGATGCGGCATGCCACAAAATTTAATTCGCTGCTGGTCGCCTCTCTCCCGGCTGGTCAGCGCAATATCTAGGAGGGGAGCTACGAGTTCCGCATCTGCGCCAAAAATTTCGAAAAAATCCCCCATACGAAACAAGAGGATAGCATCCGGGCATGCTGTTTTTAGGTCAAAATATTGCCGCATCATGGGCGTCATCGCAGAAATTTCCGCCGCGGTAGGCACTGGCTGCATGGGATCCTCGGGAGTAGAAAAGATTCATCATTCCAAAAAAAGTGGATATTCTTCGACTCGTACGCCAAAAATATCCACTTTTTTTGGAATTTCTTGGTGGTGGAGCGTTTTCTTACCACCATGAGCGGTAAAAATCAAAGCTGCATAGGGAGGAAAAGGGCTGCCTGGCGTATGAACTCATCGCGAATAGGTAATCCCCAGAAACAACCCCACCCCAAAGGTGTTCTTGTTGTGTGCCAACACACTTTGCGCGTCAGAAATGGTATCCGTAACCTTCCCGCCATTCACAGCGTCTGTTTCTATGACATTTGGCGATCCAAATGCGAACAAGGGAATGAGAATATCCCCTCCAAGAGAAAGAGAAAAATTCGAGTGGAAAAGCGATTTTTCATATCGCACCGGGATGTATAGCGAAAATACCGTAAGAGAAGACTTTATAGAAAAAATACTCTCATCAAGCGTACCAGCATCATTTTGTGCTTGTACGTCTACAGAAACCCTACTTTCGTTCACATCAAGCCCCCCCCCCAGGGAAAATCCCCCCTTACGATAAAAATCGTATGCACCAAAAAAACCAATGGCAAAACCAGAAAAAGTTCGATTCACATAGGTATGTGTATCTGCGTTGTCATAGTTATATTGCACCTGGGGCACGATCTGCAGTGGCATATACCGAAGCCCCCCTCTAATATGCCAAGAGGTCGCGTATAGCTCTGCCGTAAGTGCAGTGAAACTGGAAGACTCCGTCTGCCTTCGCGTCCAAAGCGAGTCTACATAATTGACCCCCACTGCAGGCGCAACATAATTGGGTACTGCCACTGAGAATGGCGTTACAAACCAAGGGGTATACGCACCGGTTATGCCCCAGCGGTGATCGGCTACGACGCCTTCTGGTTGGAGATGGGCAAAAAAACCTTTCTGGAGTTTATGGATGTCTGATTTGTCCACCTGTACATAGGATTGTGTTTCTTTATGTTTTACAATTTTTCCACAGGATAATGGCTGCTGGGCCTCATCAAAGAAGCAGACGGTCTTGCCGTTGACAAACCCATCGATCTCGCCTGCATCGAGAAGCACAACATGCTTTTTTTCACTGAGTTTCACGATCGTTGCAGCCGATAATATGTGAGGGAAAAAAAACCAACCCCAAACCCATAAAAATCGAACTGGTGCACGCATCATAGTAAACCTTTACAAGAAAGAGAGAAATCTTCTTGTATTATACACGTTGTGTGAAAGTTTTTGGGCAATACCAACTGTGGTGGTTCCGCCAAAAAAGAGCAACTGCGTGGACAAGATACTGGTTTTGGTCTAGCATCTCTTGTCTTTTTACCACCGACAATGAGCAGCACCATGAGCGATACCCGACAGCATACCAAGTTTATTTTTGTTACCGGCGGAGTTGTCTCCTCACTCGGCAAGGGCATTGTGGCTTCCAGCTTAGGGGCCCTCCTGGAAACACGCGGCTTGCGTGTGGCCTTGAGCAAAGCTGACCCCTACCTCAACATCGATCCGGGCACCATGAGCCCGACTCAGCACGGCGAAGTATTTGTTACAGAGGATGGAGCAGAAACTGACCTTGATCTCGGCCATTACGAGCGATTCACCCACGCCCAACTCTCTCGTGCCAATAGCTTTACTACGGGACAAGTCTATGACGCCGTTTTATCCAAAGAGCGAAACGGAGATTATCTCGGGGGCACTGTACAGGTGGTCCCCCATGTCACAGCCCAAATCAAAGAAAATATCTTTCGTGCCTCAGAGGGGGCCGATATTTCCATCATTGAAATCGGAGGCACCGTAGGGGACATCGAAGGCCTTCCCTTTCTCGAAGCCATCCGCCAAATGCGCTACGAACTGGGTCAAGCCAATGTCTTATATATCCACCTTACCCTGGTTCCCTACATCGCGGCTGCCCGTGAGCTGAAAACCAAACCGACCCAGCACTCCGTAAAAGAGCTACGCTCTATCGGCATCCAACCGGATATATTGGTTTGTCGCAGCGAGTCCCTCCTGCCAGAGGAGCTCAAGCTCAAAATCGCCCGTTTTTGTAACGTCGCCCCGAATCAAGTAATTTCTGCCGAGGATGTGGCGAATATTTATACGATGCCCTTGGCTTTTCATGCCCAAAAGCTCGATCAAATCGTCGTCGATGCCCTCGGCATTTGGACCCGCAAGCCTGACTTGCATGAATGGCACGCTATCGCTCGCCGCATTGAAAATCCCAAAGGCCAAGTTAAAATCGCCGTAGTGGGAAAATATACCCTTGTCGCCGACTCCTATAAATCCATTGAAGAATCCCTCCTCCACGCCGGCTTATACAACGAGGTCACCGTAGAAATCGACTATATCGATTCTGCGGATTTGGAGAGTCCCACGTGGGACCCCCAGCAGCTACGGCCGTATCATGGTATTATCGTGCCGGGGGGGTTTGGCAATCGCGGTGTGAATGGAAAAATTCGTGCCGTGGAGTTCGCTCGTGTGGAGCAAGTGCCCTTTTTGGGAATCTGCTTGGGGCTGCAAGTCGCAGCCATTGAATTTTGTCGCAATGTATTGGGCAAAACCGAAGCGGCTACCAGTTTAGAGTGGGATATGGACGCAGAAAAACCTGTAATCACGCTGATGAATGAGCAGCGCGCCTTGGTGAAGAAAGGCGGCACGATGCGGCTCGGCGGATACCCCTGCCAGCTACAAGCGGGTAGCAAGGCTGGTGCAGCGTATCAGCAAGAGCAAATTACGGAGCGTCACCGCCATCGATATGAATTTAATACGATCTACAAGGAAGCCTTTGAAGGGAGTGGGATGACATTTAGCGGCATCTCCCCTGATGGAAAATTAATGGAAATTATGGAGTATGATGCCCATCCCTGGTTTGTCGCCTGCCAATTTCATCCAGAATTGAAAAGCAAGCCGATGAAGCCGCACCCGCTATTTCGCGCCCTGATCCAAGAAGCCAAACGGCATAAGAATGAAAAGGAACCGTCCCATGTTGCCTAAGGCATTCGATACAACTGCCCTGATTCAACAAGGCAAAAAAGTCTTTCAACAAGAAAGAGATTCCCTGGCATTAGCTGAAACAAAAGTAAGCGAGTCCTTTGCTCGAGCCGTACAGCTGATTTTGGCCTGCGAGGGGAAAGTCGTGATCACCGGTCTCGGAAAATCTGGCCTTGTAGGCAGTAAAATCGCCTCGACCCTCTCCAGCACCGGAACGCCGTCCTTCTTTCTTCATGCGTCTGAAGCGCTACACGGCGACTTTGGCATGGTAGATCCAAAAGACTGCTTGCTAGCCATCGCTTTTGGTGGTGAAACCCGCGAAGTATTGGCCGTGGTAAAGTTTGCGAAGGAAATGGGCATCCCTGTAATCGGCATAACAGGAAATGTCACCTCCTCGTTAGCCCAACAAGCTGACTGTATTCTGGATGGAGCTGTCCCCCACGATGCGGATGCGTTCGGCGCCATTCCCACCGCCTCCACCACCGTGGCCATCGCATGGGGCGATGCGCTAGCCGTAACCGTGATGCACACTCGGGGCTTCACCAAGTCCCATTTTGCCAAACTTCACCCGGGAGGCCAACTGGGACTCACTCTCACCTACGTCAAAGATTTTATGCGGCCGGTAGAGGAGTTCCACTTACTCGAGGCGGAGACAACCTTCGCACAGGTGCTACAAGGGGTAAGCTCCCCTAACTTTGGCATTGTGGCGATTGTAAATACGCAAAACCATCTTATTGGAGCTGTCTCCGATGGAGATTTGCGCCGAGCCTTGTTACAGCACCAAGAGAAAGCATTTGGACGTACCGCAAGCCAAATTATGAATATAACGCCCAAACAAATAGGACCTGCAACCTCAGTGCTGGAGGCTATCAACCGCATGGAACAAAGCAAAATTACGAGCTTGTTTGTAACGGAACCGTCCGGTACAGGCACTCATGTGATCGGGATCGTACGCTTGCATGATTTATTGGCAGCTAAAGTACTATAAAAGGGTTTCACATCTATGCTTCGCAGCTTTGTGGTATTCGGCTTTCTCAGCCTACTCTTGGGTATCGGGTGGATTTTCTATACCCGCCCGGTTTCCAGCTTGCGCCAGCAAATTACTACCAAGCATGCCGGGCATCGCATTCTACTACTGGAAAATTTCATCGTCTTTCAGCATGAACCAGCAGACCATCTCATAAGTCGTATCAGTGCAGATCGAGGGGAGTTTTATGCCCCCAATCGAATCGAAGTCCACGGCAACTTCCACGCATGGCGACTCACCGACAGCGGAGAAGAAAGCCTCGCAGCAGAAGATGGCCGTGCGTGGATTTCCCAACCCAATCATCTTCTCTTTGCCTCTCACTCCGAGCTGGAGAGAGCCGAGCTGGAAAAACAGGTACACATTGTCCGAGATGGCTACACGCTCATAACAGAACAAGCAGAATATCACGCAAAAAACCAACGTATTTTTGGCCATTTGCCTGTAAAATTACGAGGAAGGGGTCATTGGATCATGGGGGAAAAAGGATTTACCCTCGACCTCGATACGGAAGAAGTCCATTTACTCGGCCGCGTGCAAGGAGCAGCTCAACTTGAGAACACCGACCATCCATAATTATACGCAATGGGTACGTTTTTTTACTGCGGAGCGTTTTTTTTCCTGGGGAAACTGCGTAGCTGGTTCCCCAGAAAAAAAATATACAGCAACCTGCCTCCTTATACTCACCTGCTGCTTCTCGTGGACAGCTAAGGGAGACTTAGTGGATCTTGGCGAACCCGCATTATCACCCAGTAGCCAATCACAAACACAAACGACGATAGAAACAACGCCCTCGACACCGGTGGCACCTCAACCAATGCCCGCTACACTAGAAGCCCCGACACCGGCAAAGGCGACACCGCAAACAACAGGGACGCCAGCCGGAAAAAAATCGGACAAAGCCCCTGTTTTTTTTGAAGGAGACCTCTTTAATGGACTAAAGAAAGAGGGGTTCATTGAACTCGAACAGCATGCGCAAATTACCCAGGAAGATCTGAAAATTACGGCAGATCGAGCCAAAGTCTTTTTTCAATCCGACGGGGAAGAAGTAGAAAAGGTAGAAGCCTTTGGTCATGTCGTGGTAACCAAAAAGGACCCCGATACCCAAGAGCTCATCACAGCCTATGGCAACATTGCGATCTATAATACCCGGACTCGTCTGATCACCATGAAGGAAAATGCAAAGCTCCGACGAGGCAAGGATGAGTTTCACGGTGCCTATATCGAATATAATGTCGATACAGGCCGCATTAAGGCAGGCAAAGTCCAAGGTACCTTGACACCGGAAGAATCCCCGGAGTCCAAATCCCAACAGAAGAAAAAACCATGACGGATATCGTGCTCGCCGCACAGAATATAAGCAAACATTTCAAATCCCGTAAAGTGGTCAATCAAGTCTCTCTTTCCGTGCGTACGGGAGAAATTGTAGGGTTACTAGGTCCCAATGGGGCGGGAAAAACCACCAGCTTTTATATGATGGTAGGGTTGCTAGCACCGGATGAAGGCGAAATCAGATTGGGGGAAGAGTCCATCACCCATCTGCCCATTCACATCCGAGCCAAAAAGGGAATCAGCTACCTCCCTCAAAACGTATCGATTTTCCGCAAACTCACGGTAGAGGAAAACCTACGCGCTGTAATGGAAATCATTGGGCTCCCGAAGAAAGACCAATTGATTCTCGCGCGTTCCCTGTTGCGAAAATTTCACATTGAACATATTGCTACTTCCCTTGGTGTTTCTCTCTCGGGTGGAGAGCGCCGTCGGGTGGAAATCGCACGCTCTCTGATCATCAATCCAAAGTTTTTGCTCTTGGATGAGCCTTTTGCCGGTGTAGATCCCGTCACGGTACAAGAAATTCAGGGTATAATTAGAGGGTTAAAGCATGAAGGCATCGGCATTTTGATCACCGATCATAACGTACGAGAGACCCTTGGCATTTGTGATCGTGCGTATGTATTATCTGGAGGAGAGATTATTTCGGAAGGTTCTCCCGGTGATGTCTTAAACAACCAAAAAGTGCGAGAGATCTATTTAGGGGATAACTTCCAGTTGTAGCAGAGGCCACCCATACCTATGGCGATTGATTTACGACAGAATCTGAAATTAACGCAGCAGTTGTTGATGACACCACAATTGCAACAAGCCATCAAGCTATTGCAGTTGTCTCGCGTGGAACTCGAAGATTATATTGCCCAACAATTGGCCGAAAATCCGTTTCTGGAAGAAGGGGAAGGCACGGAGACCGCGATTGTAGAAAAATCGGGGGAGGATGCATTTTTAGATCAAGTCGACCAAACCATGAATTTTCTGGACTCTGCCGAGAAAGGCGAAAAAACCGCAACCTTAGAAACTTTTGATCACACGAAAGAATCCAACGAAATTGACAACCGCTATGTCAATCGTCAAACCGATTCGATTAACTACGAAAATATGATCTCCAACGAAAAAACGTTGTCGCAACATCTCCTGGATCAAGTAGGAGAAATTTCTCTTTCCTCAGAAGAACAAGCCATCGCAAAACTCCTCATCGGCAACATTGGGGATACAGGTTTTCTTGACGTTTCCTTGCAAGAAATTGCTGACCAAGGCCCCTTTGACTTGGAACTCGTAGAAGGGGTTCTCGATACGTTACAACGATTAGATCCACCCGGCATTGCAGCGCGCACCATGCAAGAATGTTTGTTGCTACAACTGCGAGAAAAAAAGCTCAAAAATGGTGTCATCGAAATGATCATCGAAAATCATCTTGATGAATTGCAGAAACAACACTACGGGGCGCTTGCCAAAAAATTGAATCTTACCCAAGACCAACTGGTAGAGCACCTTGCCATTCTAGCCGACCTCGACCCTATCCCCGCTCGCAATTTTGGCTCTTCTCGAGCTGAGGCCATACTCCCAGATGTAGTGGTATTCAAAGTAGGCCCTGAATGGGTGGTATCCCTCCAAGAAGATGGATGGAACAAGCTACAAATTAGCGCGTACTACCAAGAGTTGGTTCGAGGCGAAGAAGCAGCTTCTGACAAATCGTACTTTCAAGAAAAATTGCGCTCTGCCAACTGGCTTCTCAAAAGCCTCCACCAACGACAACGCACCATTTTGCGTGTGGCAGAAAAGATTGTAGAACGACAACGCGGCTTTTTTGAAGTGGGGATTCAGGCCCTTAAGCCCATGATTTTGAAGGATGTAGCTGATGAATTGGGACTCCATGAGTCCACCGTGAGCCGAGTCACACACCAAAAATACCTGGAATGTCCCCGAGGCGTATTTGAACTTCGCTACTTCTTTAATAGCTCCATTCGAACGGAGGAAGGTGATGTAGCGAGTCAATCTGTGAAAGAGCGCATCAAAGCCCTGGTAGGCAAAGAATCTGGGAGCAGCCCACTCTCGGATCAGAAATTGGTAGCGCTTTTGGAACAAGAAGGGATAAAAGTAGCGAGACGGACAGTGGCCAAATATCGCGAGCAGATGCACATTCTACCATCGAGTAAACGCACAAAGGGATTCTCGCGTCGAATCCAATCGGGGGCATAGTGGAAACCCAACGAAGATTGATCTTGATCACCGGATTTTCGGGTGCTGGTATTCGCAGCGCAATCAATTGCCTCGCTGATTTAGGCGTACACTGCATTGACCATCTTCCGCTTCACTTGGTGCAACCACTTCTTGCGATGAAAACAGCTCCCTTTATCGACAAAGACATCGCACTGGGACTTCATCTGTATGAATTGGAAGAAATTTCCACTTTTCTGCAGCTCCTTCACGAGTTGGACTCTCAACTTGAAGTAGATTTGGTATTTCTTACAGCTGAAGTCGACACACTTTTGGCTCGTTTTGAAGCCAATCGTCGACGCCATCCATTTGCTGCCACCAACCCCAACCTGACAGATGCCATTCAAGCTGAAATCAAATTTTTACATCCGATTCAACGAGTCGCAAAATTGGTGATTGAAACCACCAACATCTCCCCCTCTGAATTGGGGCGTGTTTTAGAGCAACGTTACTTTTCTTCTTCCTTGCAACGGACGTTATTTGTTTCCATTAAAAGTTTTGGATTCAAACATGGGATGTTAAAGCCAGCTGATATGATTTTCGATGTGCGGTTTTTGCGAAATCCATTTTTCACCCTGAAGCTTCGCAACCAAAGTGGATTAGATAAAGAGGTGCGAGATTTCGTCCTCACAGACCCAAAGGCAATTCATTTTCTCCAAGAGCTAGAGAGATTGCACACCTGGCTTCTTCCGCAATACTATGAAGAGGGAAAACACTTCTTGCGCATCGGCATCGGGTGTACAGGCGGTCAACATCGCAGTGTATGCATTGCAGAGGAACTTGGTTTTCGATTGCGAGAAAAGAAACTACCGAATATTCGCATCGATGTTTCCCATCGCGACCGCGCCTCTTTATAAAAAAGAACAGAACAAGAATTTGCAAGAAGAGAAAGAGCCTGCAGAAGACCCTACAAAGATAGCTCGATATTACACGCAAAAAAGCACCTTGGCTGCCATCGTCCGAGAAATCGCCACAGCTATTGCAAAGATGAAAAGACGACACCCGCATTTTGCTTTTAAATCCGGTCTCGAACTATTTACCACACTGCGTACCCGTGGACTCGAGAGGAGAGAATCAGACACAAACCCAAAAAATCTGAGAAAATTTCACCAAGAGATGGGGCAACGCATTTGCGAACAGTAACAAAAGAAGCTTGAGCTGCAACCATATACCTTTACAGACAAGGTGATATCAACAATCCCTGCTCCCACCCTGCGGCACGGCACCTGGTTGCAAACCCCAAAGAGACGACTATACTCATCGCCAATGGAGTTGCTGCCTCCGTCATGCCCAGGTTACCTCAGGCGTATGGGCATCTCCCTCAATCGTGGGGGAGCCCATACGCGACCAAAGGTCGCTGGGGATGGCGAGCTAAAAGTGGGGGAGCCCATACGCGACCAAAAGTCGCTGGGGATGACGAGCTAAAAGTGAGGAATATATGAACATTCAGACTGCTTGCACGTACAAAGAATCTTTCGTCTCTCGCCATATCGGATCTTCTGCATCGAGTCAACAAGCCGCACTGGACACCGTGGGCTATGACTCTCTCGACGCCCTCAGCCATGCATTGGTTCCCTCGGACATTCAATTGAACCGCGCTCTTGATCTACCAGCGCCCCTATCCGAGGTGGAAGCCTTGGAGGCACTGGGTAAATTGGCGGCACAAAATCAGGTGAAAAAGTCCTATATCGGCACCGGATATGCCAACAGTCTGCTACCCGGAGTCATCCAACGTAACATTCTCGAAAACCCAGGCTGGTACACCCAATACACGCCCTATCAAGCCGAAATATCCCAAGGCCGTTTGGAATCTTTACTCAATTTTCAAACCCTGATCAGCGAACTTACCGCTCTGCCAATCGCCAACGCTTCTCTCTTGGATGAAAGCACAGCTGCGGCAGAAGCCATGTTTCTATGCCATCAGCTCAAAAATACCGATGGATCAAAAAAATTCTTCGTCTCTTGCCAATGCCACCCCCAGACCATCGAAGTAGTACAAGGACGCGCTGCCGCCCTTGATATTGAAGTAGTCGTCGGAAAAGAAACCCTCGATCCTACTTACTTTGGGTACCTACTCCAATACCCTGCAACAAATGGCTCTATCGAAGATCATCGCACCTTTGTAGAGAAAGCCCACGCCCAAGGGGCTCTCGTGGCGGTAGCCTGTGACCCTCTCAGCTTAACCTTGCTCACACCCCCTGGGGAATGGGGCGCAGATATCGCTGTAGGCACCAGCCAACGGTTTGGTGTCCCCTTGGGATTTGGGGGACCGCACGCTGCATTCTTTGCTACGCGAGAAGAGAACAAGCGTTTGGTTCCCGGTCGCATCGTGGGTGTTTCGGTAGATCAAGATGGCGCGCCTGCCTATCGCTTGGCTTTACAAACCCGCGAGCAACACATTCGCCGAGAAAAAGCCACAAGCAATATCTGTACGGCACAGGCTCTCCTCGCCAATATCGCAGCCATGTATGCGGTGTACCACGGCCCTGAAGGACTTACCCAGATTGCAGAACGAACCCACAGCTGGAGCTGCGTGCTGGCAACCGGCAGTGCCGAACTGGGCCATAGAATTTCTCACGCACACTTCTTTGACACAGTGCATCTGACGCTGCAAGGTGTAACCAGCGACATCGTGCAACAACGGGCTGAAGCATGCAATATGAATGTGCGATGCTGGGATTCCCAGAGCATCAGCATCAGCTTGGATGAAACCACCACCGCACAAGATGTTGAAAACCTGCTCACCTGTTTGCATCCCACTCAACAGGCCCCTGCGTTGAATAAGCTCATCACAGCAGCCAAGAGTGGGATTCCCCCTTCACTATACCGAACTTCGACCTTTCTCTCTCAATCGGTCTTTCATCAGCATCGCTCTGAAACCGAGCTCCTTCGCTACATCAAACGATTGGAAGCCCGAGACTTCTCCCTTACCGACTCCATGATTCCCCTCGGCTCTTGCACCATGAAACTCAATGCCACCACCGAGATGTTTCCCATCTCTTGGCCGGCGTTTGCCCATATTCATCCCTTTGCCCCCAGATCTCAAACCCGCGGCTACCAGCAACTCTTTACCGAGCTAGAAGCGATGCTAGCAGAGATCACAGGCTTTGATGGCGTTTCTTTGCAGCCGAACTCGGGAGCACAAGGCGAGTACGCCGGCCTGTTGGCCATTCGCGCCTACCATGCCCAACGCAAGGAGCAGTATCGCACCATTTGCCTGATCCCCACTTCTGCCCATGGCACCAATCCAGCTAGCGCACATCTTGCTGGGTTACAAGTCGTGGAGGTACAGTGCAATCCACAAGGAGATGTGGACTTGCAAGATTTGGAAACCAAAGCCCAGCTCCATGCAACCAACCTTGCCGCGATGATGATTACCTATCCCTCCACACACGGAGTGTTTGAATCCTCCATACGCAATATTTGTACCTTGATTCATCAACATGGAGGACAAGTCTACCTCGATGGTGCGAACCTCAATGCTCAGTTGGGTCTATGTCGACCAGGAGATTTTGGTGCCGACGTATGCCACATCAACTTACACAAAACATTCTGCATTCCTCACGGTGGAGGCGGACCAGGCGTGGGCCCTATTGCGGTGAAGCAACATCTGATCCCCTTTCTACCAGGCCACACTGCAACCCAACTTGGCACTGAAAGGGCAAATCGTGCTGTATGTGCAGCGCCCTGGGGCAGTGCTGGAATTTTACCGATCTCCTGGTGCTACATTCGCATGATGGGCGCCGCTGGATTAAAACAATGCGCACAAGTAGCGGTGCTAAATGCCAACTATATTGCCCAACGCCTGGAACCACACTACTCGATTCTATACAAAGGTAGTTCTGGACTTGTAGCCCATGAGTGCATTGTAGACATTCGAAAAATTCGGGCCCAAACTGGCATCGACTCAGTAGATATTGCAAAACGACTGGCCGATTATGGATTCCATGCGCCTACGGTATCCTTTCCCGTAAGCCATACGCTCATGATTGAGCCCACGGAAAGTGAATCCAAGGAAGAGTTGGATCGATTCTGCGATGCTATGTTGGCGATCCGAGAAGAGATTCGAGAGATCGAGGAGGGACGGGTAGATCAAAAAACCAATGTGGTGAAACAAGCCCCTCACACAGCGGCCTGCATTGCCCGAGAACCATGGGATGCGCCTTACTCACGAGAGAAGGCAGCATTCCCTCTCGGCTATGCCACCGGTCGCAACAAATTTTGGCCTTCCGTTCGACGCATCAACGAGGCATTTGGGGATCGAAATCTTTGCACCGTGTGTATCGGATAGTCATTCATGTGCTTCGTCAGAGGCATATCCCAGTGCATCCCCATCATCTCCCGCCTCTTCCTCAACAAATGGATTCGTACTGGAATAAAAAGTTTTTCGATGTCTTTTTGGAGCAGCTAACGCCTGATGGAGAGCACGATCATGCATCGGATGGGGGAAACATATCACACCAAAGGAAGCAACTTCCCAGTTTAGTCTAGTTCTCTCTGGATCGGATACAAGTGCCACCGTATTTACTGCCATACTACGAGAAAACCACTTCTTTGTTCCTTTGGCCTCTAGTAATAGATCTTTCTGCGTAAGATCCTTCCACTGCATAATACTATAAAACCCATGACAATCGAGGTAATATGCACGAGAATCTGACGAGACACCAAGACAGGTTGGGATGCGCAAAAATATCTTTTGATTCGGATTAGTGAGGGAAAAAGAAAAATACTCGTTTTTTACTTCACCTCCATCATCATAAACGTAGGACAGGTTCACCGTCCCAGAGAAAAAATGCAACCCGGATCCCCTCCGTTTTTTTGGTGTTTGTATCTGAATTAATATGTTTTTCCGCGTGGGAGAAATCCGCAGGGTAAAATCATTTTTCACACTTCCGACCAAATGCAACGTAAAAATATCTTGATACGTAGGTACCGCATCCCCAATGAATTGAGATTCTGCTCCTTCGAGTTGCATCGAGTTAAACTCACCCTTCCACTCGCGGTAGGTTGGTTCAGCTGCTACTACGGTAAGGTGTGTTATAAAAAGAAAGAGCGACAGCTTGCATTTCATCTCGAACCTCCTATGTTGCAATACCCACTCGTTGTACTGCAAAAGGAAATGCAGGATAACTGAATAGATCTATAGGAGTTTCATTTCTGCTTTTTTGTAGCTTAGGATGCTGCGTCTGGCTTCAAAGAGATTTCGGTAGGATTCATAGCGAATTTTGAGTTTCTCTGAATCAGCACGTACTTGGGCCAATTCTTCTAAAAAGGCCAAATAGGCTTCATCCAATTCGGCCAATCGTTTGATCTTCGCTTCCGTGCGCAATCCATCGTCATATTTTTCCATGGCGCGGGCTTTGTAGGAAGATTTCAATAACTCCAATCGATCGCTTTTCCGTTTTACCTCGACATACTCGAGTCCAATCCGATTGATGCGATGGACAATTTCCTCTAGTCCCAAGCTGGCTTGTTTTTCTGGTTGTTCTGTCGGTTCCACATCACCTCGCATATTGTCTTCAACGTATCCGGGTATCTAGGGTTGGCACTGTAACAAAAACTGCATAAAACCGAAACAAAATCCTTATATCCCCTGCAATAGATACTGATACGAGAGAGTCGACGTATAATAGAGATATGGGAAAGAGGGGGGTATGTCGAAGACCAACATCTCATTAACCATAAAACCGACTGAATTCTTTCGGGAAAAAGTACAGGCTGCGCTTTCTCGACAACGCGTCGAAATCAGCGAAGAAATTGAATTCTACCTCGTAACCCTGCTCTGTGATTTTATCAATCCCAGCAAAGTCGATACCGTACATGGAACCCTTGATCCCTTGGAAACCCCATTGGCACTGCTACTCAAGACAGCCTTGGAATCTCCACATGAACATCAATACAAACTCTACAAAAGCATCGGAGACACCAGCCTCTATATGGCAGGGTATTTTCAAGATTCTTTCAACGAAAAAACTGTCAGTAGCAAATACTTTATGGACTTGGGTGCTAGCGCCTATCTAACTGTCTCGACTCTGTCAGAGAGAAACCCTACTTTGCAACATCCGTCTCGGGTTTTTACCAGCCTATCGGCTTCATTTCCCGATTTTGTCGACATCATTGCAGACATCGCAGAGAAGCTCGAACAAGATACCCAAGGGTTGCTGGCAACCTATACACGTTGGCAGAGGAGCCAATCTAAACGATTGGAAAAAACCTTACTGAATTTTGGGTTATTGCCTCACCTCGATACAACCAAACATCGTCAGTAAAAAAAATTGCATCACGTTCAATAAACAAAGAGACTTCGAATAAAAACCCCATTAATCCCAACAAGAAAGAGGGTTAAGATGCTTGCACGAGCCCAACTTTTTTTGAATAGGGGGTTACGAGTCACATGCAGATGGATCAAGGTCAGCAGAATGCCTGTACCCAGTCCACCGAGATGAGCTGCATTGTCCATGTAGGTATGAAAATCCAAGAGGTCCACAAAAATATTGAATGCCACGGCAATGGCAAGGTTAATCACAGATAAAAACGTAAACGGACAGATACGGAAATACTGAGAAAGAGAGCGAACTGGGTGCGGGAATTTGCTTCGGTAAAGCAGGGCATTCTCGAGAACCACCCCAACGCCGACCATTCCAAAGATCGCACCGGAAGCCCCCACCCCCAAAGAAACCTGAAAGTAGTTGCTGCACAAACTGCTACCGAGACCACTGATCAAATAGAATAAAAGAAAGCGCTTTTTCCCCAAAAAAGATTCCATGTATCGGCCAATTGCCTTCAACGCCAAATTGTTGAAAGCCAAATGAATCCAACCTGCATGAAGAAACATAGAGGTCACCAAACGCCAATATTGCCCCTGGAGGAGCAGAAACGGCTCCTTGGCGCCAAATAAAACCAAAGCGCGGGTGTCAATGGTAAATAGACTTTGAGAAAAAAAACACAGACCCAAAAAGATCAATATATTAACCAAAATGAGCACACCGGTAACGGTGCGCAACTCCAAGCGAGAAAAAATCGACAAGATCAACCTCGATAGCGGGGGATCCCCGAAGTGCCCTTCAGGCCCTGGGGATGACGGTTCACGCTTTTATAAGGAAATAAAGTCAGGATGGTCGTAGTCCATCAACTTACCAGTGAAGTTTGCCGTGGGTTGCTCCACAGACAGAAGGCATACAGGGGTTCGACCTTGTTGGGTAGGAAAAAAAACGAGCAGCTGCCCCGCTTCTGCCATGGTAGCGCTTTGCCTTAAAATGTCTGCGCGCAACTCGTAGGTTTGACTGGGGTGTAAGCCAGCAGGTTGCACCCGTGTCTTAATGGCGAGAGAAGGGGACTTTTCCCCCTCCTTTTGAAACAAGGTCCAATATACAGAATCTTTGGCCGTAATTTCTATCACCCGATACATACCCTCAACCGAAGAAGGAGATTTAACTTCTTTTCCAACGGCAGAAAAGCTCCAGCTGACTGCTACTAAATAAAGAACCAGAAAGAACCTCATAAAATCTCCTATACTGCCTCCTTGTATTCTACCGACAAATCACCCCAAACGCCATTCAGAAGCCAGGAAGCCACCAACTCAATCTCTGCAGACAAGCTACGGTCTTGTTGTACATAAGGAATTTTGGATCGAATTTGCTGATACAGCTGTTCTACGGGTGCAGAGCGAAGACAGGTTGTACGCAAGTCCATAGCCTGACAAGCAGCCAGAGCTTCAATGGCCAGCACTTTTGCGACATTTTGATTAATTTCCAATGCCTTATGACACGAAATGGGCCCCATGCTGACGTGGTCCTCTTTATTTAGCGAAGTGGGAATGGTATCGATACTGGCTGGATGGGAGAGCACCTTATTTTCTGAAACCAAGGCGGCGGCTACATATTGCGGAATCATAAATCCCGACTCCAGGCCGCCATTTTCTGTAAGCAAAGCTGGCAGTTGGCTAAAGCTTGGACATAATAGCTTATCGAGGCGACGCTCGGAAATGCTACTCAAGTCTGTCATCACAATGCGCGTTAGATCCATCACTTGCGCCACATACTGTCCGTGAAAATTTCCTCCACTCAGCAAATCTCCCTCGGCGGTCACTACCGGATTATCTGTGATGCTATTGAGCTCTCGCTCAATCACCTGCACACAATACGCGATGCCATCCCGCGCAGCGCCATGCACCTGGGGAATGCAACGAAAGCTATAGGGATCCTGTACCCGAGTCGAGGTACGGGGCATATGAGTTTCCGGCAATTCGAGAAGCACCCGAATATTCTTTGCCACCAGCACTTGCCCTGGATGAGGCCGCAGATCGTGAATGCGCGCATCAAAAGGTTCTAGCACAGCATCAAATGCTGTGAGGGAAAGCGCACTCACCCTGTCAGCCGCATCAAGCAAATTCTGCGCCTCCCATAAGGCAAACGCTGCGAGGGTCGACATCACTTGCGTACCATTGAGCAGAGACAGGCCTTCTTTCTCTTGTAAAACATAGGGGGTGAGTCCTGCTTTTTCCAATGCCTCTGCCGTTGGCATGCGAGTTCCCTTCCAGAACACCTCCCCCTCTCCAATCAAAGCCAACGCCAAATGCGCCAATGGGGCAAGATCACCTGACGCCCCGACGCTGCCTTTTCGCGGAATTACCGGCAAAATATCATGTTGCAACAAGTTCCACAGTGCAGTGATACACTCTGGTCGAATGCCAGACCCACCTTGTAAAAAATTGTGCAACTTTACGGAGAGCAACGCGCGTACCCACTCCAATGCCAATGGTTCCCCTACACCGCAGGCATGAGACCGCACGATATTGAGCTGCAATTGCAGCAAGTCTTTTTTTGGAATGACACAGGTAGAGAAGAAACCAAATCCGGTATTGACTCCATAGACAGCATGCCCATCAGTCAACTTCGATTCTACTTTGGTACGTAAGAGGGAAAGTTTCTGCATAGCCGCGGGATCGAGGGGAAAAGAAAGATGTGTTTTCCCAAACTGAACCACTTGATCGATAGAGATCCGATCCATATCGTTTCCTTTTTTATTCTGATGAAATTTCTATTTTGCCTCAGTGTAAACGGTTTTATTCTAGATTCCCACTCTACCTTACAGAACTTACGCCTCAGAAAATCTACTATAATTACAGATAGTAAATAACGCGCCCCCCTTTCCCTTTTCTTCGACACCACAAAAAAGGTAATTCATCCTCCTCCACACACATTTTGCTCATTCTGCAACGATGTCCTCTCACAAACGACTATAAATAGTGCCCCATACCACCTTCTTTGCATATAGAAATAACATCGTCATCCCCAGCGAATATTATTCGCGTCGGGGGTCTCCTTCGACCACGGGAGATTCACATACGGCTGAAGCAGCCTGTGCATGACGGTTCGATTATGTATTCCGAAGCAAAGAGACAGCTGCTGCACGATCGGCAGCACCGTAAAGATAAGACCCAGCAACCACGACATTGGCGCCAGCGTTTCGAACTTGCGGGGCTGTGACAGCATCGATACCACCGTCTACCGATACGTACGGTATCCGATGCCCATACTGGGTTTGCAACGAAACCAAGTCGCGAAGTTTGGATAGGCAAAAAGGCAAAAACGATTGTCCCCCAAATCCGGGATTCACCGTCATCAACAAGACAAGATCAAGCTCTCCCAACAAGGGAGAAAGCAACCGTACATCCGTACCGGGATTGAGCGCAATACCGGCTTTTGCACCACGGGCTCGAATCTGTTGAATCAATCGATGAGGATGCACAGCCGCTTCGATATGGAAGGTAAGCAGATCAGCACCGGCATCCAAGTACGCAGAAAACACCGCATCGGGATTGCTCACCATAAGGTGCACATCAAGAGGCAGTGTAGAGATTTTTTTGATTTGTTGGATCAGGGGAAGTCCGAAGGAAAGATTGGGGACAAAGTGTCCATCCATCACATCGATGTGATGCCAGTCGACACCACTCGCTTCCATTTTCCGGAGATCAGATTCAAGATGCAACCAATCGGCTGAGAGGAGAGAGGCAGAAAGACTGAGAGGAGATGTACCCACTACGTTACTCTCCTTGGCTCATCACCAGTTGCTTTTGCAATTTCTTTCGCACCAAAGCCGCTTTCAATCTACTCATACGATTGACAAAGACGATGCCATCTAAATGATCTGTTTCATGTTGCACACAGGCAGAAAAATACTCTGATCCGGAAACTTCAAATTTCTTGCCCTGCTCGTCGTAGGCTTGCACCGTGATTTCATCGGCGCGTTGAATATATTCGTAGATCCCAGGAAAACTTAAGCACCCCTCACTCAATGTAGCGCGTCCCTCCGTCTTGGTAATGACAGGATTGATCAACGTAAATCGCTTGTCATGCCACCACATACGAGGCCCATCTTTTCGCCCATAGGGAATGCGCATCACTACAATCCGCTGCAGCACGCCAACTTGATTGGCTGCCAACCCCAACGCATTATGATCGTCCATAGTATCGTGCATATCTTGCACCACTTTCCGCAGCGCATCATCAAAATGCACCACTTCTTGTGCGCGTGTTTCCAAAACCTTTTCCGGCCATTCTACAATTTCCAACACTGCCATAGCGTGTACCTTTCTTCCCCATATGGACTGCGGACTTTAGCATAAAAGCCCACTCCCATCCAAGGGGAGATCCTGAAGACGGATTTACCGGCTCTTGGTCTCCTCCTCTTTCTTCTCTGTAAACGCGACCTTGGCCTTATTGGAGACCAAGCCCCAAAGTTCATTCCACTCTTGGCTCAGGAACCGCACCGGCGCATTGAATACCAATACCCGCTGCAAGTACTCAAAGACTGGCTTATTGGCGATAGGAATGGAAAAGACAAATACCCAAAACACGAGATTTAATAAGGTTTTACCCAAAAAGCTAAAAAAACCCGCCATGACAACCCCCTACGTCCATGCCCATACTCCCCTTGATTCTACCATTTTTGCAGGCTGGGCAGGATCGTCTTTAGCCGGCAATATCGAACCCGGCTTCTGGGTCTTCCACCGGAGAAATCGTAACCCGTGGATGCACAACGAAAAGGAGCGGAAAAATCTCCATATAGTGTTCCACAAAAATCGCCTGGATCCCTTTGCGGATGGCCACAGGTAACTCCAGGTAATGCGCTCGATTGCGCGCTGGAAGCAAAACCTGCTTCATGCCTTCCCGTTGAGCCGCTAGGACTTTCTCTCGGATGCCACCGATGGGCAACACATTGCCCAACAGGGAAATCTCCCCTGTCATGCAGCAATCTGCCAAAACAGGCTTGTCCAGTAAAGCAGACAGAATCGAAGTCGTAAGCGCAATCCCAGCGCTCGGCCCTTCTTTTGGCACGGCTCCTTGAGGAATGTGAATGTGGATATCCATCTCTCGTAACCGTTTCTCCGGCACATGAAACTGCGCTCCACGCGCTCGGATGAAGCTCATGGCTGTTTGTGCAGACTCTTTCATCACCTCGCCCAAATGGCCCGTAAGGGTCAACTTTCCATTGCCTGGTACCAAGTTGGTCTCAATGGTGAGCAATTCCCCCCCAGCTTGGGTGTACGCCATGCCCACGGCAACGCCCGCAGGCAAGTTTTCGTAGGACATACTGCGTTCATACCGTTGGCTTCCCAAGAGGCGATGGATTGTTACTGCGGTCAGCTTGGGCGTAATTTTCTCGTCTTGGGCAATTTTTCGGGCGATTTTGCGGCAGACAGAGGCAATTTGCTTCTCCAAGGTTCGCAATCCACTCTCCCGTGTGTATTCACAGATCAAAGAATGAATCGCGCTACGGCTAAAGATCAGGTTTTGATCTAAGATGCCCGCATCTTTGATTTGCTTCGGAATGAGGAACCGACTCGCAATTTCGGCCTTCTCTTCTTCGGAGTATCCCGAAACCTCAATGATTTCCAATCGATCTCGCAACGCAGGCGGTACCGTATCTAAGCTGTTGGCATTGGCAATGAACAAGATGCGAGAGAGGTCAAAGGGAACGCCCAGATAGTGATCGATAAAAGTATGGTTTTGCTCTGGATCTAGCACTTCCAGCAAAGCCGCAGCTGGATCTCCTCTATGGTCCATCCCCAACTTGTCGATCTCATCGAGCATGATCACGGGATTGTTGCTCCCAGCCGCTTTGAGACTTTGCATTACGCGACCGGGAAAAGCCCCCACGTAGGTTTTCCGATGCCCCCGAATGTCAGCTTCATCTCGCACACCACCCAAAGCAATGCGAGAAAATTTGCGCCCCATGGATTTCGCAATAGAGTGCCCCAAGCTGGTTTTTCCCACCCCAGGAGGACCCACAAAGCATAAAATCGGGCTTTTGGCTGCTGCATTGAGCTTTTTCACAGCCAAAAATTCCAGAATACGATCTTTTACTTTCTCAAGACCATAATGGTCTTGATGTAGCACCGCCTCTGCATGGTCGAGCTCCAGATTATCTGTAGTATGCTGGCCCCAAGGCAGTCCCAAAATGGTCTCAATATGCGTCCGGGTAAGAGAGGCCTCGCTGGTGTCCTGGTGCATGCGTTCCAAGCGTTTCATTTGTCGGGTGATTTCTGTGCGTGCGTCATCTGGCATTTGGATATCTTCTAGAGTTTTCCAAAGTTCTCCAATTTCGTCTTTCACATCTCCACTGTCACCCAATTCAGAACGCAAAGCTTTAATTTGTTCACGTAGGTAGTGTTCTCGCTGTACTTTACCGATTTCTTCTTTAGCTTGGGATTGAATGCGCATCTGCATCTGAAACACTTCGATTTCTCGAGAGAGATAGGCATGAACTTTGGCCAATCGCAACGTTGGGTTGACAGCAGAGAGAATTTTTTGTGCTTCGACTACCTTAAGTCCCAGGTTGGCCGCCACTACATCCGCTAAACGAGCTGGGTCTCGAATGTCTTCGAGAATCATGAGGATATCGGGGGAGAGTACCTTGCCAAGTCCTACGACTTTTTCCAAATTCTCTCGCACCGCACGCAACATGGCTTCGACTTCGGAGGAGGAAAGTTCGATACCCGGATCTTCCATCAGTTTAAGCTGTACCAAGGGAATCTGAGCATGGGGCACTAAATTTTGAATACGCGCTTTCTGTACACCTTGTACCAAAACCTTCATGCGCCCATCAGGCAATTTTCGAGTACGCATAATGGAACAGATCGTACCGACATCATATACATCGAAGGGGGGTTGCAACACACCCTCAAGTCCGATGCCTTCGGAGCCTGGCACTTTGAATGCAGATAAGAATATCTTTCGATCCTGCTCCAAGCCAGCTTCGATTGCCTGGAGACAGATATCCTCATGCACAAAGATGGGCACGATCATGTGTGGGAAAACCACGATGTCTTTTAGGGGTAGAAGCGGGAGTTGCAAGTCCCCTTTTTTCTCTGTCTCATTTGCCATAAGGCGTGCCTCATAGTGAGTGTGCTTACCCCTCTATCGGTCTTGGGTTGAGGGGCTTTAGTGAGGTGAATGGACAAGAGATTTTCGATTATAGCGAAAAAGGGGGTTTTGCTGTGTTGGAATAGAGTAGTAAAGAGGCCTTTCTTTCCTTTCTAAGAAGAAAATTCTTTTCTCTTTCAGTATTTAAAGATCAAGTGGCAAGAGATCAAGCGGCGAGAGATCAAGCGGCAAGAGATCAAGCGGCGAGAGATCAGGGAAATGAAAGTTTTTTTGCCACCGGGCTATCAGACTGATAAAGTTTATTTCGTTCCTTTTCCGCTTTTTGAACTTGATCTCGCAATGCTGTTTCACCTGTAAAGTTTGTTCGATGCAAATTACACTGTGCATGTACGAGGCGAAGACCCGGTTCATTGTATAAATCTGCCAACGACTTATTTTTTTCTTTTTGCGTCAGTTTTGCAAAGCCTGGGCTTCTCATTTTTTTATCTCTGCGAAGAGCCCATTGATCTGAGAAATGATCAATATGAATTGCGTGAGGTCCAATCAAAGCTCGTTGTGTACAAATAAAACAAATTACATGTTTTTTGTTGGGTGTTGTTTGTTGTTCATATAACCGATCTTTCGTTGCTTTTCGGAATGCGGGGCGAGGCTTTCTCCTAATCTTAGGCACAACCTCAGCCTTGGCATAATTCTTCAGTCTTTCTACACTTTCATAGCTTCGAACTCTCAATTTGTAAGGTATGGCTACAGCTGAGGATTCTGACTCTATAAAAAGAAGCGTGAACACGCTGATCGCAGTCCTCCGCAGAAAGCTCTCTGTTAATCGCATATATCCGCCCTCATAGAAATTTTAGTGTCTCTCACCAGCACCATAAAAAATACACGTTAATCGCATAATTTTAAAGATAAAAGTAAGGTTTTTCATTGGCGGTGGGTATACGATCAACAGCCCGTGCGCAAGAGACTTTTTCGCAGTCTAGTACCGCGTAAAAATTACAGGCCCTCTCAGCTGTACAGGTATTTTCATATTGATCTAGCGGTGCCAGAATCCAGTTTGCCTTCCGCTGCAGGACTGATATCCTATGGGGGGCTTTGGGTGCTGCCGTTTTCTGTAAAATTACCTTGTGTCATATCTGAATATTCTTTTAAGAGGCTTTAATACTTTGGACGAGCACGAAATGAATCGTATCGATGCAGATTCGCTACAGAAAATACCCGCATCCTCTGCAGCTCGATCGCTGGTGGACCCCACCCTGGCGCAAAAACTGGACAAGCACTCCTTTGAATCTGTGGTAGAAGCCAAAATCGCGCGCTTTTTGGACCAGATCGGCACCTATTATCCAGAAAACTTGTATAAGTTGATTATGAATAAGGCGGAAAAACCGCTCCTCCACCAGATCCTCAAGCGCACTGGCGGAAATCAGGTACATGCGGCCAAAATCTTGGGCATTAACCGCAACACCCTCCGAAAAAAGATGAAACTATACGGCTTTTCTTGACTTACTATCTTCGCCGATAGGACCGACAGGACTCAGAACTCGGTCGCATGCATACCTGTATCTCATCTGGAGAAATCACGATAATTTGGTGAAAAAGGGGAGATGAAAGGTGTGTCTACTGCACCTGAACCGCGTAAAAAACTTTACCTTCTCGCACTTCAGCTGAATCGACCTGATACTTCCCAGTAGCTAACTGGGCAACCCGATCTCGCGTCACACAAGCCCCTTGTCGATCTGTATAATATTGCAGAAAGGTATGTGTAGCACCGGTTGCAGAAAAAGAGAAATTATAGGTTCCCCGCGTTGTACTATCATCCCACCAGCCACAATAGACCGCCTCCCACTCTCCGACAAAGCCAAGGGCTCCTGGTTGCAGCTTCGCTGCAACCAGGAGATGACTGACAAAGAAAAAACAGACACATGGCCACCACTTCTTCATAGGATTCCGCCCATTTTTTTGGATTTATAGATTTACTATTACATTGGTAGAAAAAAAATAGTACGGTCTTCTCATATCTAGTTCAAAAAATTTCTCTCGTATAAATGACCCGCAATGTACTGTAGGGCCTGTATGCAGATTTTGTCCGTATTTCAAAAAGCCCCCATTCGGTTTCCTCAAAAAAAACATGCCCCTATTATTCAACCGCCAGCAGAGTTGAAACAAGCGAGAACGCTACTGAGAGACTGGGCTACCAGTTGGATCGAGGTAGTAAAAGGCAAGCACGTTGTGGCAGACTGCCTGGCTGCCTGTACAGTAGCAGCTGTAGCGCTACCCCTTAATATTGCCCTTGCCATTGCATGCGGACTTCCACCTCAGGCTGGTATTCTGGCCGGAGCAATTGGCGGAGGGGTTGCTGCCCTCTTTGGCGGCTCTTCTATGCAAGTAACCGGCCCATCTCCAGCATTAAATGTCATGGTGTTATCCCTTGCAGTTAATTTTGGTGTTATTGGGGTTGCTGCCTCCTGCATATTGATTGGACTTATGCAGCTTGTGCTTGGGGGGGTTGCTGCCGGACGATTGATTCGTTTCGTTCCAGAAGCCGTGTTAGCCGGTTTTACCACTGGCGTGGGGATCAAACTCCTGGATCAGCAGCTGCCTGAACTTTTAGGGTTTAACTATAGTGTTTTTGAATTGGCCCAGATGATACATCGAACGGCTTGGTTACATGAAGTGTCGTGGCTCTCTGTGGTGAGTGGTATTTTCGTCGCTCTTCTGGTAATATCTTGCAAGCCATTCAAAAAATTTCCTGCTGCCCTGATTGGAATTGCGCTCATCACCTACGTTGCCAATCATCTAAATTGGAATATTGAACGGGTAGGTGCGCTCTCTGGCCATCTCACCCTACCTGACTTTTCTCCCCTCTCTGCGGAAAAATGGCTGGCTCTCGCTGTTGCCGCTCTTCCACTGGGTCTTTTGGCTGCCATTGAATCCCTGCTAGCTGCACAAGCTACAGATCGATTTTCTGGTGCTCTCCGTCCTCATAATTCCAACTTGGAGCTCTTTGGACAAGGGCTAGGAAATATTGCCTCTGGTCTTGTTGGGGGGATCCCAGTTTCTGGCGCTGTTGTGCGTTCTACGATTAATGTTCAAAGCGGGGGAAAAACTCGTCTTAGCGCAATCCTCCATGCTGTATTATTGCTGGTGGCCCTTTTTTACTTAAGTGAGATGATTGCCAAAATCCCGCTTGGCGCACTCGCAGGTCTTCTCTGTGTAGTCGGACTCCGATTGATTGAAGTACATACAGCAGTCCACTTACTTAAAAAAAATATACTAGAAGCAGCCGCTTTTTTCCTTGCGGGCGCGGGCACGATTTCAGGTCATCTCATGATGGGTTTGGTAAGCGGAAGTCTACTTTATGCTCTACAACATTGGGTGAGAAAATCTCTTGATTTAACAAACACCCCCTCCTCTCCATCTTCTGTACCGAGTGTAAATCCAAAAACTGGCATTCGGGCTGTCATTTTTCGACAAGGAAAAGAGGAACCGAGAATGGGACATTATGTCCATCAAGCAGAAAGTCAAAACTGGCTCTCACAAATTCGAGAACGCGCCACACTTGCTGCAACATCCTTTGTACATCAACGCGCTTCGATTATCGGAAAAGTTATTTTAGGGGAGCATGTACATATTGCAGCTGAAAGCTCCATACGAGCCGATGAAGGGGCCCCTTTCTATATTGGATCCAACTCTAATATTCAAGATGGTGTAGTGATCCATGCACTAAAAGAAAAATGGGTACAAGTCGCAAGTGAGGACTGGGCCGTCTATATTGGAGAGAGCGTATCCATCGCACATCAAGCCTTGGTTCACGGTCCTTGCTATATTGGGGCAAATTCTTTTGTTGGCTTTCAAGCTGTTGTTCATGACTCTACGATCGGTCCTCATTGCTATATTGGAATTGGTGCAATCGTAGTGGGTGTGAACATCCCAGAAGGGAGATATGTTCCACATGGACTCGTGGTAGATACCCAAGATAAAGTAGATGCCTTACCCAAGGTGAGCCATGCACATCTTGATTTCAATGAAGATGTCGTGGGCGTTAACAAAGGGTTAGCGGCTGCATATCGGAAGCACAACCGACAGGTCACACCCTCATATTTGAAAATGTCTCCTGATTTTTTACAGGGAAGAATGCGTCTCGAACGATTTTAAAAAAAAGGCAATCATGGATCCATTTTTTATGACCGTGGGAATTGGTGCCGGTATTTCGCTTTATCTAACCTATTTACTTACTAAAAGTCGATTTGAGGTGAGACAAGGTTATCTCGCTGTCATGACTGAATTCGGCAAAGCCAAGTGCAAAAAAACAGGGGATCGTCACCTACAAACCTTTTCGCCTGGGTTTCATTTTAAATGGCCTTGGCAAAAAATCCAAGAAATCTCCATGATGGAACAAATGATTGAGCTTTCGGGGGAAAATGCGGGAACAGTTGCAATGGCTTCGGATGGCACCATGCTGCGATTTGATTCAAAACTGCGATTCTCCCATGTAGAAAAAGATCTCTATAATTTTTTGTTCTCTATGGAAAACCCCATGGAGCATATCAAAAGACTTTTTACTTGTTTGTTACGAAATGAAATTGCCAATTTTGGCCACATGGATTTTGAAGAAAATGAAACCGACCATAAAAAAGTGGCTTGTTTGCCCCAATCGAAACTGAGCTCCTATGCAGCCATTCAACAAGGACGCCGGTCTTTGAATAAAAAGATTCATGATTTTTGTCGTACTGTACTCAATGAGGGGTATGGAATTCAATTTGATGGGGTAGATTTAACGGACATCCTGCCTCCAAATGAACTTGCTTCCGCTCTGAATGCAGTAATCAACGCAAAAAGCGAAGCGTATAAGCAATACACCCAGATGGAATGTGAATGCGAACAGCGCCTTTTATCAGCAAAAAAATCCATTGCCATTGCACAGGCCAAAGCCAAAGCCGTAGAGGAAGAAGTGGCCACAATTTGTGACATCCTCCTGGAGGTTCAAAGCAAGGGTATGTTGCAACATTACATTGATCGTCGTCGAGCTGAAGTGTACTCCGAATCGCGAACCTCCTTTATTAAGAGGTCTACATGATGTCTGATCTACTTTCTTTTTCCATCGGACTCGCCGCTGGTTGCAGCTTATTGCCAATTCTACAACTGGTGTTTCATTGGTTCACCTTGGAAGTCGAGGATGAAACCTCTGTGATTCTAACGCGTTTTGGCAAAATCTATCGCAACATCCAAGAGCCCGGGTTGTATCTCTGGGGAGAAAAAATGCTGCCTTGGGTACAAGCATATGTAGTATCTCAAAAAAAAGACCAACGATACTATGAAAAAATTTCAATCAATGACTGTCGCGGCACCACGGTAATGGTGGACCTATGGATAGAATTTCGTATTAAACACCCAGAAAAAGCGCTGTTTCAAGTAGAAAACTGGGAGAAGTCTTGTCAAAGTCTATTAACCTGTTCCGTCACTTCTATTCTTGGTACCTTTGAATTTACCAATATTTTGCGAAATCGAAATGAACTCGGACGAATGGTTAGAGAAGATATTCAGACTGAAACAGAGCGGTGGGGGTTGGAAATTGAATCGGTGTTCATCAGCAAACTAAGCTTATTGCCCGAGGTGTCCCAGCAGTTATTCGATGCTGTTGCCGCACAGTTAGAAAAGGCCAAAGCAGACATCGAAGAAACAGGCCGATTGGAGTGTCAGCTATTGGAGGCAGAAACACACGCCAAAGTTGCAGCCTTAGAGGCAGAAGCCAAAGGGCAATATAGTTTGAGTATTGCTCGGGCTTATAGCAGCCTGGCACATGATCCTACCCTGTTAAGGGCCTATACAGAGTTGTACCAATTGTCTCTCGTGCGGCCCCATCGCACGATTTCTTTTCATGGCTTTGCAAAAGAGGAGGCAAGTGCAATGGAAGCTGCAATGAGCCTGCCATACGGGTTCGGGGAAATTGAAGCAAATCCCTCCCATTCCCTTCCCTCAGAATATGCAGGCTCCTTCGCCCCATAATGGCATTGCCTACGAAGAAACGGGAACTCGAACACTCACCATGGCAGGACGCAGGAGGCGGCCATGGAGGAGATAGCCTTTGGCGTATTCTTCGTGGATTTCCTCATGGGCAACGTCCTGTGATTCCACCCGAGCGATGGCCTGGTGAAAAGCGGGATCGAATTTCTTGTCCGCACTATCCACTGGTGACAAACCATTGCGCTCTAGCAAGTCAATGAGCTGACGCTGCACCAGTTTCATCCCGCTGTGAAAGTCTTCGATGCTACGACTGTCGGAGATGATGGCCTTCTCCAAGCTATCGAGTACCGGCAAAATATCGCGAAAAAACCCTTCCATGCCGAACTTCAACGCATCTTCTTTGTCCCGTTGGCTGCGCTTGCGGACATTTTCCATATCTGCGAGTACGCGCACATAGCCGTCATAGTGCTGGGCCGCATCTTCTTTGGCTTTCTCGAGTTCTTTTTTCATGAGATCGAGCTCGGTGGGGATCGGCTCGGTTCCCTTTTCAGTTGTAGGCTCAGCTGTCATAGTAAATATCCTTTCAAGTGATGCAATATCTTGTCTCGATCGTGGGAGATCCCCGACGGCCTTTGGCCTGGGGCCTGGGGATGACGCGGATGGAGCAATCGCCCTCTTTTCTCCATGAGTGGATGTGCCAAAAAGCCATAAAAAAGGCAAGTCGAGCTTAGTCTGCCCGCAGCAAGTTGTGGAACGACACAAAATTGGGCAACCAAGCCAGGGTAACCGTACCGGTTTCCCCATGACGGTTTTTGGCAATCATCAGTTCCGCTCGCCCGTTGAGTTCAGAGTTGGGATTGTAATACTCATCTCGGTACACGAACATGATCTGATCCGCATCTTGCTCCATAGAACCCGACTCCCTCAAGTCACTGATCCTCGGACGTTTATCCGGTCGTGCATCAGGTCCTCGGTTGAGCTGCGCCAGTGCGACCACTGGAATCGCAAGCTCTTTGGCCAAAGCTTTGAGCCCCATGGAGATCTCTCCGATTTCCCGCTCCCGGCCTTGCTTTTGGGCGACAGCGCTACCGCTCATGAGCTGCAGGTAGTCGATCACCACCAAGTTCAGCCCCTGCTCCTTCTGATGCCGGCGGCACCGAGATCGCAGTTCTGTCATGCTGATTCCGGGGGTTTCATCGATCATCAGGCGATTGCCGATTTCATTGATCACACGCGCCCCATGCATGATTCGATCCTGATCATCCTCGCTCAGATCCCCCTTGCGCAGCCGGGTGGAGTCCACCTTGGATTCCGCAGAAAGTAACCGCTCCATGAGCTGTTCCTTGGACATTTCCAAGGTAAAAATCGCAGCACGCAATTTAGGATCTGACTTCACGGCATTGGTCACCCAGTTGAGACCCAGTGCCGTTTTTCCCATACCCGGTCGAGCAGCAAGGATGATCAAATCGCTGCGCTGCCAGCCCCCGGTATATTGATCCAAGTCTCGAAATCCTGAGCTAATCCCCGTAATGGTGCCCTCGGATCGAATCCGGCGCTCCAGCTCCTCGAGGGTGGGAATCAAGACTTCCTTGGCAGAAACCAATCCAGCACGGGTGTCGTACTCATTGGTGATCTGCAGAAACTCTTTCTCAATGCCCTCGATAAAGTGAGTCACACCCCCTTCAAGATTGACTGCCTTTTGCACTGTCTCTTGGCACGCCGAAATAATCCGTCGTAAATAAAATTTCTTCTTTACGATGGAACCGTAATGCTCGGAATTTTGGGAGTAGGGTGTATTCTCCGTCAAATCGATGAGATAGGAAAGCGGCACCGTATCAGAGGCACCGTGGGCAACCCCAAGCTCTTCGGACAAGGTAATAATATCGAGAGGTTGACTTTGGTTTTCCAACTCCACCATGGCAGAAAAAATACGCCGATTGGTATCATGGAAAAAATGCTCAGGACGAAGTTGGACCCGGTCATTCAGCAGGTGCAGCTGGTTGGCATCGCGAAGAATCCCCCCCAAAACCGCTCGCTCTGCGTCTACGGAATGAGGGGGCACAAATCCATGGGCTCGCTCTGTCATTGTGATTCAACTTCAACTGGGGCGATTCCCCCAGTCCTTTGAAGAGCGTTAGAGTTAGCCTTCTTTGGCTACGACTTTGACAACCAAGTTGGCAGAAACCTCGGAGTGTACCTTAATCTCTGCGTGGTAAATACCCAACTTCTTGATGTCTGCTGGAAGATGGATGTGACGACGGTCGATCACAACGGATTGTGCCGCCAATTTTTCTGCCACTTCGAGGGTAGTAACAGAACCGAAAATGCGGTCCTCTTCCCCTGCTTGCTTCTCGATGGATACCTGTAGCTTGCTGATAGCAGCAGCTAATACACGGGCCTCCTTCAACACTCTTTCGCGTTTCTTTTCCAAGAGGCGCTTGTGGTGTTCTAATTCTTTGCGGTTGGACTCATTGGCCACCACACAAAGAGATTTTGGGATCAAAAAGTTACGGGCGTATCCAGAACGAACGGATACCATGTCCCCAATTTTTCCCAACGTCTCGAGATCTTCCTTCAATATTACTTTCATGGCGATATACTCCTTGCGGCTGCGTACTCATGCTCTCGCTTTTTCCCGACATATGCCGGCAAATACGAGACTACTGAGGATCGATTTCTTTTTGACTAGAGGCAAAGGCTTCAGCTTTTGCGATCTCAAGTTTTCTCTGCTCTACGTCTACGTTTTCCCCAAGTCGGATCGACATGTAGCGCAAAATGCTATCGTCGATACGCATCAGACGTTCTACTTCCTTCAAAGCAGCTGGGCTGCAAGTTAGGTCGTAGTGAAAGTAGGTACCGCGAAATTGTTGGTTCATTGGGAATGCCAACTTGCGGGTGCCCCATGCGCTCTTCTTGATGATCTCGCCGCCATCAGCCAGCAACAAGGTTTCATACTTTTCGAAGGTCTTTGTGGACTTGTCCGGTGTCAATTGTGGATTGGCAATCACCGTCAATTCGTATTCTCGTAACAACATTGCACCCCTTTGTGGTTTGTCAGCCAACGACATCATCGCCGGCAAAGGTTGTATATATAGGAATTATGTAGATTTCGCTGCCTGTTGAATGGCTTGCAAAAACCGCATCTTCACTTCAGGAAACACCAGCTCTTCTAACTGCGACGTCTGCTCCGTCGTAAGCTCACTTAACACCCAATCCACGACATCCATATGCACATTGCCGGGACGACCGACGCCAACCTTAATCCGGTTAAACGCGCTCTCACCCCAATGCTGGAGGATGTCTCGGATCCCGTTGTGGCCTCCGTGCCCACTGGCGACGGCAGCGCGAAGTTTTACCTTGCCCCAGGCCACATCGATATCATCGTGCACCACGAACAGATCCGCCGCGGCAACTCTGTAGTACCGGCATACAGCAGCTACAGAACTCCCACTGCGGTTCATGAACGTTTGCGGCTTGACGAGCACCACTCGATGCCCGGCAAACGTTCCCTCTCCCATCATCGCCTGAAAGGGCTTGCTGGCCTGCCAACGTACGCCTGCCTCTTGTGCAATGAGGTCAAGGAGCAAAAACCCTACGTTATGTAAGGTTTTTTCGTATTTTTGACCGGGATTTCCCAGACCGATGAGGAACTTCACGCGTACATCAAGTCCACATGGAGGGCAATGCGCTTCACAGGGTGTACCTGGAGCTCTTGAATGCGTACAGTTTTGGTCACGCCAGCCAACACCATATCAAAGGTCTTGTCGGCTTTCCATGCCTTGGATAACCATTTAGGATCCAAGGAAATTTTGCTGCTATCTTTGCCGATGATGTTTGCTGGAATCAGGCCTTGCTTGCGCAACTTACGGCTGACACCTTTTCCGGTTTCTTCCCGGGGTTCTGCTTGAATGGTAACCCGTTCTGACATATCTCAACTCCTCAACTTGTCGATCGATTCGGTGGACGGCTTGCGCAGTCGAACAGGTTTTATATCTGGAACTGCCGGCTCTTTCAAGGCAAATCCTCCGCCAACAAGGCCCTGGTTCTGGGTTGTGGCCTGCGAAGCGGAAGCACTTACGCCGAATCAGCGAGTTTTATAGGCAATTTCAGCGGATTGAAATCTCCACCAAGCTTCAGAAACCCAAGATAGATCTGAAAGCAACGCGGTGGTTCGACTGATCGTGATTCCCTTTTGCTTCACAGAATAGGGGCTTTCTCATCCCAGCTTCGCTCTGTAATGATGTTTTGATTCTCTACAGACGCCCAGTTTAAGTGGAGAGCGCCTTTTTGATTTGCCAAGATTTGTTTGACAATGGTGGTTGCTCCGCACTGAGAGGCAAAAAAGGTCGCATGTAAATACAGGAAAAGCTGAATGTTACCCAAATAGTGAACTAATGGAGTCATGAGTGTGAATGCGCAAAATCGCCTTTGCCAGCAACTCGCCCACGGTAATCTGCACGATCTTGTCACACTGTTGAGCTGCTGCAGACAAGGGGATGCTATCTGCCACCACCAAGCGATCCAAACAAGACTGCTGGATACTTTCCACCGCTTTCCCGCTCAACACAGGGTGGGTAATCGCAGCAGATACTGACAAAGCTCCTTTCGCACGCAAGGCCTCTGCAGCCTTCACCAAAGACCCACCCGTATCCACGATATCATCGATGATCAAACACCGTTTACCTTCAACGTGTCCAATGACATGCATCACGGTGCTGTCGTTGGGCTTGTCTCTTCGTTTGTCGATGATGGCCAATCCCCAGCCAAAATGTTTAGCTAGAGAGCGAGCCCGCTCTACTCCGCCAGCATCGGGGGAGACCACGAGGTATTCCTGAGACTCTTGCTCCAGATACGCGGCTAAAACGGGGTTGATATAGAGATGATCTACTGGAACATTGAAGAACCCTTGGATAGCAGCATTGTGAAGCTCCAAAGCTACCAAGCGATGAATGCCCGCTGCTTGAAAAAGATCGGCAATGAGTTTGGCTGTGATGGGTGTACGAGGGACACTTTTGCGTTCCTGACGCGCATACCCAAAATAGGGGGTGACCACAGTGATCTGGCTGGCGGAGGCGCGTTTGCACGCATCCACGATGGCCAAGAGCTCCATAATGTGGTGGTTCACCGGCGCACAGGTCGACTGCACGACAAAGACATCGCGTCCTCGCACGTTGGTTTGCAGCTCTACACGAGTTTCACCGTCAGAAAAGCTCCCAACAAAGGCTTTGCCGATGGGAATATCAAGATATTGGCTGATTTTGGTCGCAAGGGGGAGGTTCGCATTTCCACTCAGTAATACGAGATTCATATGGGATAACCTGTGAGTCGGTTGGGAATTTTAGCGGGAAAGTGTGTGGCTGGGGCGGCAGGACTCGAACCTGCGAATACTGGAATCAAAATCCAGTGTCTTAGCCACTTGACGACGCCCCAACGAGACAGAAGTGAAGTATCCGCTTGATTATTATGCCGAAGGAAAGATGTCAAGCTTTTCATGATGCTGCGGGTAGATATCGATCTGGCGTATAATCCAACTCCCAGTGAATTTTCCCATCACTCCCCCACTCCATGCGCCAAACCCCTGAACTTTGCTCCTCAAACTGCAGCACCCACTGGGAAACCGGATCGATGATGCCGCGCTGAAAGGCTCGCCGCAGCGTTCGCCCTCCGAATTCGCTGTGCATCCCCTCTTGAATCAATTTTTCTTGCAGAGCACCGCCGAGCACGATGCGAAGTTGGCGATCTGCTAGACGCGAATTGAGTTGGCGAAGGAGTTTTTCGAGCAAGTTTTGGACATGCAGACGGCCCAGTTTATGGAAGACCACCACCTCATCGATACGCCCCACAAACTCAGGCCGCAAAATTTTTGCCAATTCATTGCGCACGGTTTCCTCGTCTAGCTGCTTGCGCGCGAATAAGTCAGACTGTACCAGCAGATTCGATGTCATGATGATCATCACATTGCGAAAGTCCACCAGGTGTCCCTTGGAATCCGTCAACCGGCCATCCTCAAAGACCTGGAGCAAAATATCGAGCACTTTGGGATGCGCTTTCTCAATTTCATCAAAAAGCACCACGGTATACGGCGTGCGTCGCACCGCCTCTGTAAGCTCACCCCCCTCCTCCGAGCCTGCATACCCAGGCGGAGACCCGATGAGCCGCGCCACACTGTGCTGCTCCATAAACTCCGACATATCAAGGCGGACCATGCGTTTCTCATTATCAAACATCTCTTCTGCCAACGCTTTTACCATCTCGGTTTTCCCAACTCCGGTAGGCCCGACAAACAAAAAGACCCCCAACGGACGATTGGGATCTTGAATCCCTACCTTGGTACGTTTAAGCGCTTTGGTCACGCGAAGGATGGCATCCTTTTGCCCAAAAACCCGTTGCGCCAACCGATCCTCCATCCCCAAGATGGATTTACCTTCTTCCTTCAACACTTTTTGGATTGGGATCGAAGACCAAGCCGAGATCACATCCGCAATTTCGATACTGCCCACCACTTGACGCAACCACGCTTGTTTCTTTTGCATTTCGAGCAACTGGATCCGGATTGTTTCTAGCTCTTTTTCCAGCTTCGGCATTTCTTCGTTCTGCAAGCGAGCCGCTAAGTCAAAGTTCCCTTGGCCTTTGCTAGTTTCAAATAAGATGTCTTGCTCTTGCTTCGTTTTTTCCTTTTTGCGCATCTCTTCGAGTAAGAGCTGGTGATCACGCCAAATCTTCTCAATTCCTTGAAGCTCCTGCTGGGCTCGCTCCAATTTGCCTTCGATTTTCCCCAAGGCCGCTTTGGCCGTGGGATCTTCCACCACGGTTTTGCGCTCAATTTGCAACTGGGTAATTTGGCTTTGCAACTGATCCATAACGGTGGGCACGCTATCGATTTGCATGCGCACGCGACTGCACGCTTCATCGAGCAAATCGATGGCTTTGTCCGGTAACCGACGATCGGAGAGAAACCGTATCGAAAGATCCACCGCACTCACCAGTGCATCATCGTGCACTTGGACCCCATGGAAAATCTGGTAGTGAGATTTCAGTCCCCGTAAAATCGAAACTGCATTGTCACGAGAGGGTTCCTCTACCACCACCGCTTGAAAACGACGCTCGAGAGCTGGATCTTTCTCGATGTACTTGCGATATTCATCAAAAGTCGTAGCTCCCAAACAATGCAACTCCCCTCTCGCGAGCGCTGGCTTAAGTAAGTTGGCTGCATCTGCAGAGCCCTCGGCACGACCTGCCCCCACGATGGTATGCAGCTCATCGATAAAAAGAATGATATTGCCACTACAGGCTTGAATCGCTTGCATGAGCTGCCCCATGCGCTCCTCAAACTCCCCTCGAAACTTGGCTCCAGCCACCATGCCCCCGAGATCCAGGGACAACACACGCTTACCTCGCATGCTCTCTGGCACAGCACCGCTGATGATACGCTGCGCTAGGCATTCCACCACTGCGGTTTTCCCTACCCCCGCTTGTCCGATCAGCACCGGATTGTTCTTCTTTTTGCGACCCAAAATTTCCATCACACGCCGGGTCTCATTGTCTCGACCGATTACAGGGTCCAGCTCATTACGCTCTGCGAGTGCGGTAAGATCGATGGTGTATTTTTGCAACACTTTTTCCAACTTCTCTGGAAGAGCAAAGCTCGTATCCACCGGAGATTTGCCTCGAGCTGGCGCAGCTCCTCCTTCCTTATCCTTCTTTTTGGCTTCTTCCCCAGCAAGCTTGGGCAATAGGCGTTGCATGAGCTCACAGTTGGCTAGCAAGCTCTTCCACAACAGGGCTACAGAAACCGGCTCCTCCCCTTGCTCACGCTCAGCCGCATCCAAGGCCACATCCAGCTGGGGACCAAAGTCTACTTTAACTTCCCCGAAGTATTTGGGGAGTTTTTCCAATTGTTTTTCTACCGCGAGCTGCAAAGACTCTGCAGCGTGAGCCGAGACTCCATCTAGGGTTTCACTTCGCAGCAATGCCAAGGCAATATGCTCTACCTCGAGATGCTGATGCCCGTAACTCCGCGCGAACTGTAGTCCCTGATGAAGGGCTTTTTGGCAAGGAAAACTGTATCGAGAGACGTCCACCGCCCCCTCCTTTGTGTTACACGCGTCATGCCCAGGCTGAAAAGGCCGTCGGGCATCTCCCACGCAACCACTCGCCATGCCCAGGCCGAAGGCCGTACGGGCATCTCCCACGCAACCCACTCGTCATGCCCAGGCCGAAGGGGCCGTACGGGCATCCCCCACGCAACCCACTCGTCATGCCCAGGCCGAAGGCCGTACGGGCATCTCCCTCGCACAAAGGATGGATCGGAAAAAATCAGAGAAAATGAAGCAGAAAAGCGAAGTTATGCGCCAGAAGTCAGAACATGGTACTTCTCCTGCAGGTCAGCCAATACCCGCCGCAACAAATCAGACTCTTCAACAGTCAGATTTCCCTCTGTTTTTTTTTGCAATAGCTGCACGATGGCAATATTTTGCTCTGCCAACGGAAGGTTAATCCCTGCGTTCTTCTTCCCCTCAATGGCATCATGACCCATATAGTATAGGGCTGCCGAGGAAAACCCCAAGATCAACCCACCAAAATCCACGGTGCTCCACTCTGTATTTGCCTTGCGATTCACAGGTTCCCTCGTTGGTGTATGCATAAAAACATGGTGCAACTCGCCCGGTAGCCATTTGCTTCCAACCGAGACGGCGTTACCATAATAGTGCCACCGTCAAGATTCAATGGAGAATACATCGCTATGAAAGATTCGCCCCCTTTGCTTCGAGGTATTATCCACTTCCTGTCGCCTGGGGCCCCCTGCCCACTCTTTAAGCTCCCCACCTCTGGGTCCGTAATTTTTGGACGAGAAAAAGGGGATTTACGCCTGGACGACCCGCAAGTATCTGCTTCGCATTGCCAGATTCAAACAGTAGAGCACGCGTATATCCTCTACGACATGAACAGTCGCAACGGCACCTATGTAAACGACGAAAAGATTCGAAAGAAAATTCTACAAGCCGACGATCAGGTACGCATCGGGCAAACCCGCTTTGTCTTTCGCCTGGAGTCAGAACCCAAAGCCCGAGAAATCACCGCACTCTTTCAAGCCACAGATACGGGTCGAGGACGTGGAGATAAGACCGCAATTTTTCGCATGCTACAAAGCCAAGAACCGAAACAAACCTGGCAGCTGCGCATGGAAATCACAAAAAAGGGGCGCAACCCCGAGGTACTCCTCCTACCTCAAACCCAGGTCATTCTGGGACGAGGATGTGGGTTCAGTCAATTTGCGGAAGATACGAACCTCTCCCGTAAACATTTGCTGATACAGGTGAATGAACGGGGGGAAGTCTTTGTCGAGGACCAAGGCTCTCGCAATGGATCGTACTTGAATGGAGCTCGGATCCAAGGCTTGCATCGGGTGCTAGCCACTGATTCTGTGGAGATTGGAGAGTGGAAATTGGGGATTAGCGCAGAGAAAGTCAGGTAATTACTGCCAACAAAGACAGAGCATATAAGGCGTTTTGATATCAGTACACCAGTTATGTACCGTTTTCCCCCAAGTTGTATCCGTCGATCTGACGGCATACACACCACCATAGCCAGCCGCCGACCAATTTCGACAATTCCCCGTATTATTGTTGCTACCGACAACAATTGTTCCACCTGCTGCGCCCCCACTCACAAACCCTTCATAAATTGGAATCGTACTGTCTTTTCCGTCCACAGGAAATATGCCTGCACTCGTTAGTATTTGCCCGACAGAGGTATCATTAAGACCCAAATTCAATAAGGCAGCATAATTGGTCGCCACCAAGGTGGTGTTCGCACTGATAATGGGAGGATCATTTATCGGGTAGGGTTTATAGAGAGTTGTATCTATAGTCTTAGGGTACACCTTGCCACCAAATTCGTCAGCTAGGTCAGCTACGCCCGAACTGGCCCAATCCTGGATGGCTTTGTAATACTTGATGTACCTAGTCGGCAAGCCCTTCGCTCCAGACTCTTTACCTTCACCATCATTTAACGATAATAAAGCCAGAGCACCTGTACACTGCGCATTTACTGCTTTCATCGCACTCATACACTGATCTACTTGATTGGGATTAAAAACTCCATTAAACGAGAGCGTTGTCGGAAATAGGGTTACAAATGAAGATGACGCGGAATACACAATGGGGTTTTGCACAGAAGTTGGTATAAATTGCGTATCGACTGAAGGGTCAATGGGCGGTAAATCGACTTGCAATGAAAATGTCTGCCCAGCAGCACAGCTCCCGCCCGATAAAGGAATCACAAGCGCCGTTCCGTTTGAGTCCAGACCTATGGTACCCACCGTCGGTAGAGGGTTACAAGTTCCACTGACAAGAGGACTGATTGCGATAGAAACTGACTCTGCCGTTACTGCCGTTATTGCCGCGTTCAGCGTCAAACGTGCTGAGGCAGGAAGTTGGATCTTAGATCCAACCGCTGGCAATGAAACGGGGTCAAAGGAAAAGCTGGTTACAGTGGGAGGAGGGCTCACCGAAGATCCCTTCGCATCAGTCACAAATTGAATGGATTGCGTTGAATCTGTGCCAGGATTGCCAGCTATATCGTGTATCTGAGTGGAATCCTTTTTTACTGTCACTGCATCCCCATCACTTTGTACAGTGTCCCTTGAAAAGGATGTGGAATCAGATGCGGTTTGTGCAACCACGGTGGAATCAGGTGGGGGCACGAATAATGTCGCATCGCCTACGGCACTCTCGCTACGCAAAGAGGCTTTCTCTACCACATGCCAGGGGGTTTCTTCATTTTTCATACAAGAAATCAGACTAAAATTGATAAGCCCAAGCAGTACAAAACGGAACACACGCGTCTCCCTATGACTTTGTATATCCCCCCCTATCGGCCAGCACCTCGATTTACTTTACAAAGTCCCGAACCGCCTCACAAAGGCTGTCCCCCACAGTAACCACCTCGATAGCGTCACCGACACATCTTGTAGCAAGCCCGGAGAGCACCTTCCCAGGTCCTACCTCGACAAAGCGTCGCACACCGGCGTCAAAAGCCGCTTGCATGCTCTGTTGCCAGAGCACCGCCCCATCGATCTGGGTAGCCAAGAGGTCTGTCGTATACGGCCTAGCCTCTTTTCCTGTGCAATTTGCCAAAATGCGCCCCTGTCCCTCAGCGAGAGTCGTTGCGGCAAGCAAAGGCTCCATTTTGTGCCGAGCCGGCGCCATTAGGGAAGAATGAAATGGGGCACTCACAGGCAAGGGCGCAAGACGAAGCTTGGCTTCTTTACATCGCAGCCCCACCATATCCACCGCCACTTTATCCCCGGAGAGAATCCATTGCGCTGGGCTGTTGTAGTTGGCGATTTCCACAGGGGCTTTTGCAACCCGAGATATGGTTTCGCAAAGTTCCGGCAGAAGGGAGTCCAGATTGGGCCCCATTACAGCAAGCATGGCACCGCCTCCCTGCTGCACGGCCTCCTGCATAAAGAGTCCTCTTTGGCGCACCAGAAAAACGCCATGGGCAAAAGCCAAGCGTTCGCTGGCTACCAGAGCACTGTACTCACCGAGGCTATGCCCAGCGACCCACTCAGGGGAAAAACCCGCTTCTTCTTGCAAGACTTTCCACATCGCATAGCTTACGGTCAGCAAGCAGGGCTGTTGGTTCGCAGTCAGCACGAGGTCTTCGTCTGGACCGTCTAGGCAGAATTTTCGTATGGGAATGCGGCTGGCGTCTTCGGCTTCTTCAAAATACACGCGGGTATAGGGAAATTGCTCCAACAGCTCGCGGGCCATGCCCACGCGCTGGGAACCCTGACCAGGAAACATGGCAAGACACTGGGCCATGAGCGGGATCCTTCTTGCAAAGGAAAGTTTCCGTCACCCTCAGCGACCGATGGCCGCGTGGGGATGACGAGTAAGTACTACTTGGAGTCGTCGCTGGCTGGTGTAGAACCATCCCAGTTGGTCGCAGTGTTCTTCACCTGGATGACCTGGCGGCCTGCATAGAATCCACAACCACCACAAACTACGTGAGGGCGCTTGGCCTCTTTGCAGTTAGGGCAAAGGGAAAGAGCAGGGGCTGTTAGCGCATGATGGGACCGACGCATATCTCGTTTAGAAGCGGAGGTCCGGAACTTAGGGGTTGGCATATTGAGTTACTCTCCATTGGAACCTGAAATCTAGCTTGGAACCTCCGTAGATACCCCGAATGCTGGCGGAGGTCAACGAGAATTGCGTCTGGTGGCGCTCGTACCGCATTTTTTTCTCGCCTCTTTGGGTATTTCTCGGTATCTTGTTCGCGGTTAATTTCCCTATTTCACAAGTCTTCTCACAATAGGGTGTGTTGTCTATGAAAGGCAGCATGGTGAAGACTGACGAACAACCTGAAAGGATTGAGAAATGTCTGTAAATGTCAACATGAAAGAGCTGTTGGAAGCCGGAGTTCACTACGGTCACCAGTGTCGCCGTTGGAATCCCAAGATGCGCAAATTCATCTTCGGCTCTCGCAATGGTATCCACATCATCGATTTGCAAAAAACCGTAAAGAGCTTCAAGAAAGCCTGTGATTTTCTTGAAGAAACCACCGCTCGCGGCGGTCACGTCCTCTTCGTCGGCACCAAGCGCCAAGCACGCGACATTACGGCTACCGAAGCCAAGCGTTGCGGCATGTATTACATCAATTTCCGCTGGTTGGGCGGCACCTTGACCAACTACCCCACCATTAAAAGAAGCATCCAACGCTTGAAGAAAATGGAAAAAATGTCAGAAGACGGCACCTACGCCAAACTGACGAAGCGCGAAGTATTGAACATGGAGCGCGAACGCGAAAAGCTGGAGCGCAACCTTGGTGGGATCAAGGATATGCCCGGGTTGCCAAAGGCCTTGTTCATCTCTGATGCCCACAAAGAGCACACTGCGGTAAAAGAAGCACGCAAAATGGGAATCCCCATCATTGCCATCGCGGATACCAATGCCGACCCAGAAGGAATCACCTATCCGATTCCAGGAAACGATGACAGCGTAAAGTCCATTGACCTTTTCATTCGCTCTGTAGCAGAAGCCTGTATTGCCGGCAGCCAACGCAAAGGCGAGTTCAGAGAAGATGCTCAGCTCAGCGCTACCCAAGAGGGCACCATTTTTGACAAAAGCGGTCACTCCGTTAAAGTCATGAAAAAGCGCCCGGAAGCCTCTGAAGTTGTCGGCACCGATTCAGATAGCAACAAAGAATAAGATCTAGACAGAAGGAAGCTACCGCGATGAACATTTCAGCAGCGCAAGTAAAAGAATTGCGAGAAAAAACCGGCGTTGGCATGATGGAGTGCAAGAAAGCACTTGTTGAGTCCAGCGGCGATATGGAAAAAGCCATTTTGTGGCTTCGAGAGAGAGGCATGTCCCGCGCCGCAACAAAAGCAGATCGCGTTGCAGCCGAAGGGATCGTAGAGATCGCCCTTTCTGCTGATCATACCCGTGCTGTGGTCCTCGAAATTAACTGCGAGACCGATTTTGCCGGCAAGAACGAAAGCTTCCGAACCTTCGCTCGAGAAGCTGCTCAGGTTGCCCTTGAGGAAAAAATCGAGAGCATCGAAGCATTGAAGACGGCTAAGATGCCAAGCGGCGCCTCTGTCGAGCAAACCTTGATGGAGCTGATTGTGAAGGTAGGCGAGAACATGAACCTTCGTCGCTTGCAAGCCATGCAAGTAGCGGATGGCTTCATTGCGCGTTACATTCACATGGGCGGGCGTATTGGCGTATTGGTCGGCTTACAAGGCGCACGCAGTGCAGCTGCAGATACTGTAGGCGCTGATCTTGCCATGCATGTAGCGGCTGCTGCCCCTCGCTACTTCCAAGCTGCCGATGTCGTAACCAAGGAGTTGGATCAAGAGCGAGAGCTGGCCCGCAAGAAGCTCTTGGAGCAAGGCAAACCAGAAGCCATGGTCGACAAGATCGTCGATGGCCAGATGAGCAAATTCTACAAGGAAGTTTGCTTGATTGAGCAGCCTTTCATTAAAGAACCCAAGCAAAGCGTACTCGAGTATGTCGACAGCACCAAGTTGGGTTTGAAGCCAGTACAATTCGCTCGCTTCCAATTGGGAGAGGGCATTGAAGTAAAAGCCCAGAATTTTGCGGAAGAAGTCGCATCGATGTCTCAACACTAAGTTGAATTTGCCCTTTCACCTATTCAAATGGAGCCCCATCGTGTCAACACTACCCAAGCGTGTCATGCTGAAAATCTCAGGAGAAATGCTCGGTGGGGTTCCTGGCCACGGAATCGATCCTGCTTCTATTGAACGAATCGCAGAGGAAATTGCCTCTGTCCACCATGCTGGATATGAGATTGCGGTTGTAATTGGAGGCGGAAATATATTCCGGGGCTCCCAAGTTGGTTCTCTTTGTATGGATCGCGCAGCTGCCGATTATATGGGTATGCTCGCGACCTGTATCAATGGCCTCGCACTCCAAGAAGTGATTGAAAATAAGTGTGGTCTACGCACCCGTGTGATGACCGCAATTCACATGCCAGAATTGGCAGAACCTTACATACGCAGAAAAGCCATCAAGCACTTGATGGAAAAACGGGTGGTGATTTTTGCTGGGGGCACCGGCAACCCGCTTTTCACCACCGATACAGCCGCTAGCTTGCGCGCGCGAGAAGTCGGGGCAGACATGATTTACAAAGCCACGAAGGTGGATGGGATCTATGACTGTGATCCGAAGAAAAATGTCAATGCACGCAAGTTCGATGAGCTCACCTATCTAGATGTAATTTCTAAAAATTTACAAGTGATGGACGCCACCGCAATAACCATGTGCATGGATGTCAACATGCCCATTAAGGTATTCCAACTGGGAGAAAAGGGCAGCGTTCTACGCGCAATAACCGATCCAACCGTTGGAACCACCGTTCGCTAAGTTCGATGATGAAGGAGAAAAGACCATGCATGCAATTTTGATGGGATGTGACAAAGAAATGAAACTTCGGGTACAAGGCTTTGAAAAAGACCTTACCCGTCTTCGCACCGGACGCGCTTCTGTTTCTCTCTTGGATGGAGTACGCGTCGACTATTATGGAACCTTGACCCCTCTCAACCAAGTGGCGGCTCTTTCTACACCAGATGCACGCACCATCGTTGTGGCACCGTTTGAGAAGAAACTGATCACTGCCATTGAGCGCGGCATTCAAATGGCAGACATTGGAATTCAACCCACCAATGACGGAAATGTCATTCGGTTGCCGATTCCTCCGCTTAATGAAGAACGTCGTAAAGAGCTTGCGAAGAACGTCCGTAAATGCGGAGAAGAAGCCAAAGTTGGTTTGCGTAAAATTCGACAAGACGCCAATGCTGATGTGAAGAAAGCGGAAAAGGACAAAGCTCTCAACGAAGATGAGAGCAAAAAGCTATTAAAAGAAGTGCAGCGTGTCACAGACGAATACACCAAGTTACTTGATGATAAAGTAGCGAAGAAAGAGCAAGAAGTTCTTTCTATGTAGTGTGTGTTTTTCTGGGGACCCAGCTGCGCAGTTTCCCCAGAAAAAGTTAAACCCCAATCTTACGCTTTTTCAATCTCTCCACCAACGTAGTCCGATTCAACCCCAGCAAGCGTGCCGCTTGATTTTTATTATTCTGCGTACGCTCCAATGCCTCTAGAATGTAGCGATTCTCAAAATCCTCCATCACTTGTGTGAGGTTAATCCCTTCTATCGGAAGTGAGCCAAATTCTTTTGGATAGTGTGCACTCCGCATCGCTGCAAAGACTTTCGGCGCAGCAGAGTGAGCACGCCCCCCCTCTTGCACAACAAGACATTCTGCCGGAAGCTCCTGCGCTGTAATTTCGCCCCCCTCTTTTACAATCACAAGTCGCTCAATAATATTTTGCAGCTGTCGAATGTTTCCCGGCCATTCATACTGGCGCAGTATCGTCATGGCATCAGGGGAAAACCAACATGGCACCTCTTTTCTATGCACCTGATTGGCAATTTCAAGAAAATGGTATAGCAGACATTCAATGTCTCCTGCTCGCTCCCGCAAGGGAGGAAGATTCAGGGGCAAGACATGTAATCGATAGTAGAGATCCAATCGAAAACTTTGTTCTTTAATGGCTTTTTCTAAATCCACATTGGTAGCGGCAATGATTCGCACATCCGCATCCAAAACTCGATTGCTACCTACGGGAGAATATGTTTTTTCCTGCAAGACCCGCAGTAATTTTGCCTGCAATCGCAGCGACATATCTCCAATTTCATCTAAAAAAACCGTACCTTGATTTGCGGTACCGAAATACCCCTCTCGCTGACGATCTGCCCCGGTAAAGGCGCCTTTTACATGTCCAAATAGCTCTGACTCCAATAATTCATCCGGAATGGCACTACAATTTATGGCAATGAACGGATGATGGGCCCGATGAGACAGTCGATGAAGAGCCGAGGCAATCAGCTCTTTGCCTGTACCGCTCTCCCCCAAAATCAGTACAGATCCATTGGTTTTTGCCATTTTGGCTACCAACTGGAGTACTTGATGCATCTGGGGGCTTTGGGCTACAACCTCTGGGAAAAGGGAAAGGGGGTCTTCTTCCGTTTTGCTCTCTTGTAACAACAGTTTTCTGGCTTCTAAGATCTCTTTGGTGGCATCTATAGACATCAATACCCCCTGGTGACAACGACAACCAAAAAGGCATATCGCAAGAAAACAAAAGGAATTATATTGGAAGAGTAGGTATTCAAATATAGAGTACTGCCATGTTTTTGCTTGATGTCCATCAATCTAATCTTAAACGAACTCTTTGCTGACAAGCAATTTACGCCCATTTTGTTACGAATAGGTATATTTTGTTTTTTCCTTGGTTCTACAAAAAGGGAAAAAATGACTGAACGGAGGCACCCTTGAAAGTTGCATTGGTCCATGACTGGTTGGTCACCTACCGAGGTGGGGAGAAGGTATTGGAGCAATTGGCAACCTTGTTTCCCTCGGCGCCGATCTATACCTTATTCTATGATCCAAAGAAGCTGCCCCTCAGCTTGACCCAACGAGAAATTATTTTCCCCAAAAATCTCAATCGGTTTGTGGGGATGCGCAAAGAATTTCTGCTCGCCTTCTATCCATCTATCATCGAATCTTTCGACCTAACGGCCTATGACCTCATTATTAGTTCCTCGTCTTGTGTAGCCAAAGGCATTATTCCGGGCCCACAAGCCAAGCATCTATGCTACTTACATGCTCCCATGCGATATATCTGGGACCAACAAAAGTTTTATTTTTCTACCTACGGTAAAATCCCAGGACTTTCCTTTATTGCCAACCTATTGGCGACTCAACTTCGGATGTGGGATGTCACCAGCTCCGCCCGTGTAGACCAGTTTGTAGCCAACTCTCATTTTGTTGCCCAACGAATTCAACGCTATTATCGACGTGATTCCACGGTAATTCCCCCCCCTATCCAAATACCGACTCAATCACCTCAATGGAAAAAAAAGGAGTACTACCTAGTGGCGGGCGCTTGGGTACCCTATAAACGATTGGAGATCGCTATAGAAGCCTGCAAAAAAATGAATAAAAACCTCATAGTTGCAGGATTTGGCTCAGAAGAAGCCAAGCTTCGAGCAGCTGCTGGCCCGCTCACCCAGTTTATCCACAGCCCAGATGATGCAACGTTACATCAACTGCTTGGAGAAGCCCAAGCCTTGTTATTTCCAGGGATTGAAGATTTTGGCATACTCCCAGTTGAAGCTATGGCACAAGGCACACCCGTCATTGCTATAAAGAAGGGGGGGGCCTTAGACTATATAGAAGAAGGAAAAACCGGTCTTTTCTTTTCGGAGCAAACCGTTTCTTCTTTACAGGAAGCAATGATGAAATTTGAGGCGCTACAATTTAGCCCAGAAATCTTGTATAGTGCTTCCCAGCAGTTTGGAGAGACTACGTTTATTCGTCGCATCCAAAAAGAAATCGATACCCTTTTAGGTAGAGAATAATCTCATGCGTTTTCATAATCCCTCTTTGTCTCCGATCAAAGTCAGCATGGATATACTCCTCGTATGTCTTCTCTGGATTTTGTCGTTTTATCTCCGTTTTTATACTTATTTATCTGCAGAAAAAGGCATCCCAAACTGGAGCCTGTACATTAAACTTCTGCCCTTTATCGCACTCATTTGGACGGCTGTTTTTCATGGTATGGGCATATACAGCGCTCACTTCCGTACGCCTTTTTTGGAGGCAATGGGAGTGTTACGTGCTTGTCTCATTGCCACGTTACTCTTTTTGGCTGTGACCTTTTTTTATGAGGAATACCATTACTCTCGGGTAACGCTTGCCTTATTTGCTTGCATTCACCCTATCGGACTCATGGGATTTCGCAGTCTTTTCCGCAAGTATATGCGGCATCACCGAAAAAATATCCCCCCCCAACAGATCCTCATTTTAGCTACCGGTGGAAGGTTGCAAGAAGTCGAGACTTTTTTACAAAATTTACCGCAGCCTTGGGAAGTAGAAGCCGTTCATTCCGTTGGAAACGCAGAAGAGAAAGAAGAAGCCCAACTCTTTTGTCTCACCAAAAAATGGCCCATGCGGATGGAAGAAAACATGGAACGCTATTTTTCTCAACAGTATGCTAGATCCTTGATTATTGCATTATCCCATGCACAATACCAAAAATTACAGGCTGAACTTGAAACCATCTGGAACCAAATCCCTGAAGTGGTAATAATTCCAGATTTAACAATATATCAACAAGTGCCTTCTCCTATTCAATATATTCAACAAGTGCCCGCATTTTTCCCTCACGAAACAGCATTGACTGGAATCGGGGCTATCCAAAAACGCATATTGGATATAGCTGGCTCTTTATTTGCCCTTTTGCTTTTCTCCCCTCTCATGCTACTGATTGTTGCATTGATCAAACTCACATCTCGCGGCCCGATTTTTTACTTGCAGGAACGAGTGGGGCTTGATGGAAATCGTTTTTTCATGCGAAAATTTCGCTCGATGTCGGTTACAGCAGAAAAAGAATCCGGTGCTGTTTGGGCAAAAAAAAATGATGCTCGTGTAACAAAAATCGGAAAATTTTTGCGTGCCACCAGCTTAGATGAGCTACCTCAGCTACTCAATGTACTCCAGGGAGATATGAGTCTCGTTGGACCTCGCCCAGAACGCGCTGTTTTTGTGGATCAATTTCGCACCCAAATTCCCCAGTATATGTTGCGCCACAAAGTAAAGGCTGGCATGACGGGATGGGCCCAAATCAATGGGTGGAGGGGCAGCACCGATTTACAAAAACGCATTGAGTGTGATCTATATTATGTAAAGAATTGGTCTCTTTGGTTTGATTGCAAGATTTTATTTTTTACGATCTGGAAGGGTTTTGTACATCAGAATGCATATTGATTTGGCTGTAATTTTTACCGGGGCACCCGCTGCGCAGTTTCTCGAGTAAAAATTACTCCCCCGAAGGAGCTGCTGCGCTATTACCCGGCAAAATGCCTGTTTTCGTCGTACTCTCCACAGCCGCTTTCACAGAAGCCTGACTGGAAAGATCCACGCCCAAGACTTTCATTTTCTGAATCCCTTGGTTATAGGTTAAAACCCGGTTGTCATATTTATTCATTTCATCCATTAAGGTTTCCATTTGTCTTTGTGTATTGGGAATCGAAGTATTAATTACAACTTGAAGCTGATTATAAAGATCATGAATCCCGAAATCATTATCCCCCGTTCGAGTCGGTGAAATACAGACATTTCCTTTTTTTTCAAAAGCCTTGAACTGCTCCATGAACATATGACCAATCATGGCCGTCATCTGCGCATAAAACAGCACCATGAGTCCACCCCCAAAAGCAAACCCAATAAGAGCAACCCCAACAAACATTGCCAATTGAGTTAGACCACTGCGAAGATTTTGCAATGTATCATGCTTCGCCCAATAACTTTCACAATTTATGATGGCAGTAGAAAGACTACCCGAAATAATTTGCACTTGGTCCATCAGTGCGCGAAGACTACTTTCTCCATTGGAAAGGTCAATGGCTTTTCTCCGCATCTCTTCTTGGAAGACATTGGTATAAGAAAAAGCATTAGTCACTTGCGTCAAATAACTACAACTATCTCGATTTTCAGTAGAGTGAGTTTTTGAAATACAGGGATTGAGAATATAATAAAATCGTCCAGTAGGCGCTGCAATATCCGGATACGTGATCGACGGTGACATCTCAGTTACAATCTCACAGGCATTCTTTTGATTCCAAGCCATGATCCAAGCCCACTTTAGCTCACTCTGATTAGATTCCGTTTGAGAGACATTTTCTACCAATTTTCCATCTTGGGTTTTAAATTCAAAGCTTGCGGAGCATCGCAAAATTTGCACATAATCGGCTTTCTGAAAGGCTAACGAAATCGTAGGTACCGTAATTCCATCAAAAAGAACGGAAGGGCCTTGTTTCACCTCTTTTTGAACGACAACCGCCGCGCGAGATGGATCCAAATACATTGGCGTCGTTGTAGAATCTGTTGTGACATCTGAATTCAAAGTTGATGAGGAAAGAGCATTGCTTTGATCAGAAGCGACAGCTGGAGACGTTGAAGGCGTATCATCTGGCTTACAATGCAAGAGACTGCAAACGATTCCGATATAGAAGAAAGCCTTTTTCATCATGCCCAGGCCACTTCGACCGTATTGGCATCCCATGCGATCGAAGGAGATCCCCGACGCGACCAACGGTTGCTGGGGATGACGCACAGACTGAAGTTGATTTGATACATATTTCATTTTGAAATCAGCTGCCTTTGTTGAAGTACATTATTTAATTGCTGGTTATAGTCAGGGACTTGAAAAGACGGGCTCGCTAGAACTTGGTTTCCGTTTTTTGCATTATCAACCTGAGTTCGCCAAAATATTTGCAAATCTTTTTGATAGGCGAGGCGCGTCATCAGAGAAGATATCTGATTCATACCGTCAATATCTGCATCGGTACACGTTCTCGGCATATCAGCTGCACTCGACATAATGTTTTTCAAAATTACTGAAAAGACAAAACTTCCGGTAAGAAACATAAAATGGAACATATTACCAAAAATACCAGCCCCCATGGTAAGAACCGCAATCCCAAATTCAATTCCACTACCAATCAATTGCGCCAATGCATCTCGTTTTTTCTTGGTTTCCTCTCGCGCTTGTTCCGTCGTCGCACAAGTATCCAATGCCGCTGCATATTGATCTGCCGCTTCACAAATCTTTTGAGAAATACTCATAATGCTGCTGGTTGCCACGTTTTCTTGTTGCAATGCATTGTTAATTTTGTCATCTCGTAGATTTTTGTAATCTAGAAGAGGAGCTGAAATCGCAACTTGTCGAGAGCAGTTTCGATTGCTGGACTTCCCCTCATTCCTCATGCGAGTCGGATTAACACAGGCATGCACCAGGTAGAACCAATTGCCAGAATGGGCAAATGTATCGGAGAACGTTGCCTCGGTCGTCGCCAGAGATAATTGTGTACAATCTTTGTTGATAAGGGCAAGGTTGAAGTAATCATTACCTCGATACAACGCATCTTTTTTAGACTGAGACAAACTCGATGTTGACAAATTTTGGATAGAGATGGATTCCACGCCGGTTTCAATCACGGTCTTATTATCACATCGAATGATCTCCATATAATCAGCTTGTTTGGGAATGGTGTAACGTAAAATAGGGCTTTTTGCATCTATGTACGTTTCGAGGCCCACCACCAACCCAAGAGGGTAAAAAAGCGATGAGTCTAAATCGGCAGGGTTTACCGGATCCCGCACAACAGCTGTTGGCCCGGATGCAACAGCTGTTGCGAGAGCGGCTTGTGAAGTAGCCTCATCGGATACGGCAGTAGAAGTAGTACTGGATTTTTTGGCGCAAGAAAAAAGCAAAATCAGGAGTAGGGGAAACAGCCCAATTTTTGTTGCAGTGACTCTCATGACATCCTTCTATAAAGATACAAAAGGTGTATCGGCATATCCGCATTTTCCTAAAGGCACTTCCAGATGACGAGAGGCAGAATTGGGATTACCCTAAAGTTTAGCTCTATAAAGGCCGACATTCGATAGTTGCGAGAAAAGAGTGTTTATCTAGGGGGACAACATGGGCGCGCTCAAGCTGCACGAGAGAAAAGAGCTGCAAGTAGCAGAACTTACCGTAGCGGACACTCGAATTACACTCCCCATTTTTTATGGGACGGAAGGGGAAAAAGCCCTCGACATCTCCAAGTTGCGCAGTGAAACCGGCTTTGTCACCTTGGACCCAGCCTATATGAATACGGCTTCTTGTACTTCAGAGATTACGTACCTCGATGGAGAGAATGGCATCCTACGGTATCGGGGTTATCCCATTGAGCAGGTGGCGGAAAAAGCTTGCTTTCTAGAGGTCTCTTACTTATTGCTCCATGGAGAATTACCTACGGCTGTACAGTTTGAAGCCTTTCGATCCGAGTTGCGAGATCACGCCACCATCAGTCCATTTTGCCAAAATATGATTCGCTCTTTCCCAACACACGCCCATCCTATGGGGGCATTGGCTGCTATTACGGCGGCCTTATCTGCAGAAAATGCCGCTTACTTGGCTCAAGATCTACCGCAGTCTCAGCGTCAAGAAGTCACAGCCCAGCTGATGCAACAGCTCAAAAGCGTAGCAGCCTATTTTTACCGACATATGAATGGGCTCACCTTCGTCGAGAGTAACCCTCGTTTGGATTATTGCGAAGACTTTCTCACTATGCTGTTTGGCGCCTGTCCTACGGCAGAAGCGGTGCGCGCACTCAATGTGCTTCTGATCCTTCACGCAGACCACGAACAAAATTGCTCTACCTCTACCGTGCGCTTGGTCGGGTCTTCTAAAGCCAATCCCTATGCGACGATTTCCGCAGGAATCAGCGCATTATGGGGTCCCTTGCATGGGGGTGCCAATCAAGCCGTGATCGAAATGCTGGAGGCAATTCGCAAGGAAGGAGGCGGGGTAAAAAAATTTATCGAAAAAGCCAAAAGCAAAAAGGATGCCTTTGTTCTAATGGGATTTGGCCATCGTGTGTATAAGAATTTTGACCCCCGAGCCGTGATCATCAAAAAAGCCTGTGATGACGTATTGGAAAAGCTCCATGTCCATGATCCCCTGCTGGACATAGCCAAAGCCCTAGAGGCAGAAGCACTCCAAGATTCCTATTTTATCGAAAGAAAACTGTACCCGAATGTGGACTTTTATTCGGGTATCATATACAAGGCCTTAGGAATACCGGTTACGATGTTTACTGTACTGTTTGCCTTGGGACGCTTGCCAGGTTGGTTGGCGCAATGGCAAGAAATGCTTACGGCCAGTGGCATGAAGATCGGCCGGCCACGCCAAATCTATGTAGGCAGCGGAAAACGAGACTGGAAATGATAGCAGAAGGTGAATCACGATGCGGATTGATGCAGATATAAAGTTGGGATTTAAAGATGTACTGATTCGACCCAAACGCTCCACGCTCAAGAGTCGTTCTGAGGTATCGCTTGTACGGCGATACACGTTCCGGCATAGCCGCCAAGAGTGGGAGGGTATTCCCATTATGGCGGCAAACATGGACACGGTGGGAACCTTCTCTATGGCAGAGGCCCTATCCAAACAAAGCCTTCTGACCATGATACACAAACATTACACCTTAGCCCAATGGCGCACTTTTCTCTCCGCCTGCTCCCCTGCTGTTTTTGCCCATACGGGTATCAGCATTGGTATGCTCGAAAAAGACGAGGCCCTATTGAACGCCATATTGGCAGAGTTCCCGGCGATTCGCTTTATTTGTTTGGATGTAGCCAATGGATACACCGAACAATTTGTGTCCTTTATGAGTAAAATTCGGGCCCAACATCCCGATAAAGTTCTCATCGCAGGCAATGTAGTAACCCCAGAGATGGTGGAAGAACTCATCCTATCTGGTGCGGATGCCGTAAAGGTGGGTATTGGACCTGGCAGCGTATGTACCACCCGGGTTAAAACCGGGGTTGGGTATCCTCAGCTATCCGCTGTCATCGAATGTGCAGATGCGGCCCACGGACTCGGCGGTTTGGTCATCTCGGATGGCGGGTGTACGTGCTCCGGCGATATTGCCAAAGCCTTCGGTGCAGGCGCTGACTTTGTGATGGTGGGCGGACTTCTTGCTGGCCATGCAGAATGTGAAGGTCTTGTGCACACCGTGGACGGAAAATCCATTATGGAGTTCTACGGCATGAGTTCCGAGCAAGCCATGAAGAAACATGTAGGGGAAGTGGCCACTTACCGAGCCTCGGAGGGAAAAACCGTACGCCTCCCTTTCCGTGGCCCTGTAGAGCAAACCGTACATGATTTACTGGGAGGAGTTCGATCTGCCTGTACCTATGTAGGCGCCTCCAAACTGAAAGAACTTTCGAAGAGAACCACGTTTATTCGGGTGCAAGAACAGGAAAATCAGGTGTTTGACGCCTGATTAGATCGTGAAGGTGACGTTTGATCAAATCTATCGTCAAAGTCCATGACCGCACGCAGCTACAGGTACTCTTTGATTACCAGCTGTCTACGGATGCATTTGCGACAAAGAAAAAGACCCAGCGATACAAAATTGACCTGTTTCTTTTCTATCCACCCCAGATGCATGTCACCCGCCAAAATTATCCGAAAAGTCTTTTTTATAGTGATCTTCGAACCCTAACCCGACTGCAAGAACCTCGGTGGGGGTATCGTCAGTTTTTGGCTACGGCTCCAAATTCGCCTTTAGCTAAAATTTTGACCCTGCTTCAACAGCGGGCTCGTACTTCAGAAGAAACCAAACAGCTCCTCGAGCACATCCGAGCATACTGCTGCTTATATTCCAGCTACTTATCTCGGAAAAAACGCAAGCGCCACAAATGGTTGCAAGCGGCCCACGATCGAGAAAATCCCGAAGAATGGCAAAGAGAAGGCGGTACCTTCTCTCACATCTGTCAACTGTTGGACAAAGGGCTTTTGCTGCTACGCGCCTTAGTTGAAGTCGAACAAGCTGCCTTACGAAAAGAAAATTTGGAAACCGAAATCGAAATTGAATTTTCTGTTGCAGTAGAATATTGCTTCTTTTTATTTCAAAAAATGGTGGCCTCTTTTTTCCTTGAAGTACAATCTGTTTCTCAAGCATTGGGAACCCCTTCTCCGACAAAAAAAATGCGCGCCTACGTACGGCTATGCTACTGGATTGCGTTGCGGAGAAAATATTCGGTTCCAACGCCGCATAGCACAAGAGAAGAGCTCGAAGCCTTCGCCAATCGACATCGAGCGCTCAAACAGCGCATGGAACAACCCTTGTATATAAAGATGGAAACACCTCGTTTCTTCCTCTTTCGCAAGCAACTCGGATCTATGGTTGCAGCTGGGGCTGCAGCTACCTGGACGTTGGTGATTAACATTCTGATTTTTACCCAGTTACATTTTGTTGGGTTTCAAAACGTATCTCTTCACAACTCCGATGGCGTCATCGGACTGAGTACGCTTTTTATCCTATTTGCTTTCATTTTTGCTTATATTATGCAAGATCGAATCAAGGAAATTGGGCGAAATCGTTTTACCCAAGGCGTTTCAGGCGAGCTACCGGACCATGAAGAACGCATGTGGTCTGGTGCCGGAAAAAATCGTGTATCTGTAGGATCCTTTACAGAAACATGCAATTTCATTCGATATGATGACTCGCGCATTCGAGAGATTCAAAAGGTCCGAGCCTTGGGCACAGCTGGTATTGGCTTGCACCAAGAATCTGTGTTGCACTATGAGCGAGAAGTTACCCTCTCCACCTCGCTACCAGATCGTGTCTCTGCACCTGTAACCGGCTTACGCGATAACATTCGACTCAATATGAAGCAATTTCTGCCCAAGTTAGATGAACCGTACTACCAAACCCCTTACATAGGTGCACAAGGGCAAGTGGCACTTTTGCAAGTACCCAAGAACTATCAATTGGATTTGGTTTGGATCGTTTCGGAAGAAGGTGTGGTCTCAGACGAAAACAGGCGACCGCAAAGAAAACGGCTGATTCTAAATAAGGAAGGGCTCTTACGAGCAGAAGATATATGGACTTCATCGATCAATCCCCCAAATGGCTAAAAACCTTGTATGTCGGCTTGCTCCAAGCCACCAAAGCGGGCCTCCAAAAAGTCGGGGTATTGGATTACCTTGACAAACGTGCAAAGACAGATCAACGATACCACTACATCCGTTCCTTGCTTGCCATCCATCAACTAGAGGACATGATTGCACTGGATGTACCTTGGTGGACCTATGATGCGATTCATGTCATAGAATCACATATCAAGGCGCAACCCCATCCACTACGCGTCTTTGAATATGGTAGCGGTGCAAGCACCGTATGGCTGGCAAAACGGTGTGATTCAGTTCGCTCACTGGAACATGATGAACGTTGGTTTACGCATTTACAACAGATGCTACAATCGTATCAAAATGTTGAACTTCACCTTAAAACCCCATTTTCCGTTATAGATGAAGCACAATACCAATCCCCAAAAGCCAAACACATGAGCTTTCGTGACTATGTCACACATATTCGATCCTGGGATCAAGTGTATGACCTGATCGTGATTGACGGTCGATGTCGAGCTGCTTGCTTACAAGAGGTGATGCCGTTTCTTGCACCGGATGGCGTTATCATCTTGGATAATTCGGATCGAACGCGCTACCAATATGCAATTCAACAAACAGGATGTAAGGCACAACGGTTTCCCGGCTGGGTACCAGGTTCTCCTGTCAAAAGTGAGACGGCAATTTTATCTAGGTAATGTTTTTTGCGTTGGAGTCTTTCGACCTTGTTTTACAACACCGAAATAATTGACTACAATAAACAAAGTCTACTTCAAAAAACTACCGGGATAACTTCTATCAGGAATCTTGACTCCGACAGGAGGTGGAATCCAATTTGGTGCAAGTGCTCTTCTGACGTGTTCAATTTCCGTTAGTTCCATATCACCTACTGGCGCAACGATTTCCGTTGGAAATTGCCCCCCTTCCTCTGAAATACTACAACAAAACATGTTGTCAGTCGGTGTAGGCATCTCAGTTTCAGCTGGAATCGCAAAAGATAGTTTGGGCAATTCTTCTCCCGCATCAGACGTGGTATACCTAAACTGAGAGTTATCCCATAACTAAGGTATGCAGTACAGCACAGGGATTTCCCACCAATCTAGGTAACGTAACAAAAGTAGCCGAGGTCGCTTGTGTCATCATTTGTAGAAAAGTTGCAGCCTGGCCTTCCATGCACACCCGATCCTCAGCCCCGATATACGGAGCCAGTCCCCGTCTTACACAATAGGAGCTGTCTCCACGCAAGGCGACTGTTCGGGTTTTCACGTGAATCGGCATACTATCCAAACCAAATGCCGCATTGTGAAGTAAAATAGCGCATACAGTAAGAATAGAGGGTTTATCCTCTTGCATGCGTACTTTGCGTAAAGAAGGAAACCGCATTTTTTTTGGCAGCTCCCCTGTGTACCGCCTCACACCGGCATATCGATGGGGGGCCGTTTGCAGCACACATTCAGGCAAGGGCCCTTCAAACAGGACATCAGCTCGCCCCCCCTGTGAAACCTCTATGCTCAAAGCCACAGCTGGTGCTTGCAACCCGCTTATCCCACCAAAAAAAGCCTCACTCCAGGGAAAAAAGGATACGGATACAACGGGCACGGGCCCAATATGTAGGTTATGGAGTAACGCCTGCGTATCCATACCCGAGATATGCAAAAAAAGCGCCGAGGGTTCTATACCGGATTCCCAAGAGAGTGTATGAAAAATCGAAGCCGCAAGAGCTCCAGCTTGTATTGGGTCTGTACCTGCAACTTGAAAGGACAGACACCGAGGCGAGACAAAAGCCGTGAAAGGCATCACCGCTTCAGCGGGGCACATACAAACCTGCCATAATTAACTGATTGGCTTTTTTGCAGATATTTTCGTAATCAAATACGGTTGGATCAAAGAGCCATTGCAAACTAATCCCATCGATCAGCGCCAAAATAAAAGAGGCATATTCGTGTGGATCGATGGCTTGAAACACCCCCTGTTCGATTCCCTCTTGCAAGATTTTTTGGCACGTTTTGCGAAATTTCTTGTAATGATTGGAAATCACCACTCGAACTGCTTCCTTTTGATTAATCTGCGTCCAAAAATCCATATTGACTTGATAGTATTCTCGGGTATTTCGTACCACATCCATACTGACTTCAATAAAGATTTCCAATTTACGCAACGGATCCTGCTCGGTTTGCATTTCTTCCTGCAGAACGAGTTCGATATCAGACGCAACCTTGTCCAATACCGACATCATGAGATCATCTTTATTCAAAAAATAATAGTGGATGATCCCCTTGCTCACACCGGCTTTTCTTGCCACATCTTGCATGGAGAAATTGTGGTAGCCATGTTTGGTAATGCATTCAACGGTGGCTTGCACGATTTGATTTTTTCGCTCTGTTACAGCGTCCATTTTTGACATGGGATCTCCACTGGCCGACCTGGGTAATCGCGTTATGTTTCTCTCACCGCCGAAGAGGACCGAATCGGGCTTCTTCAGCTTTCCCTCCGCCTCATGCTACGATCATGCTAGCGCTTCAACCCCTACTATACCTGATGAGCAAGTGCAGGCAATGGATTGCAATGGAGTTTTTGTGTTTGTAGCGAAAAAAAAACTGAAAGTTCTTACCTTTTTTTGGGCTATACTGACAACCCATTTTGCTTTTTCTCTACAACCTACCCCCTGGACCCAGTTTGGTTTGCGTCCGTTGGGGATGGGAAATGCCTTTGTTGCAGTCGTCGATGACTATAATGCCCTCTTTTACAATCCTGCCGGCCTTACGCGTCTGACAGGATGGACCGGAGAATTACTCAACCCTGGCGTCGATATCTCCAAAAATACCGTTTCGCTACTCAAACAACTGCAAACCATTAAAAATGGTTCCGCACAAAACTTAACGGATGTATTGGATTTATTTCAGCAAGAATCGGGTAAGACCAACCATGCTGCGCTCTTTGTGACCCCCTATTTTGTCACGCCCCATTGGGGCCTGGGCCTCGGATTCAACCTTGGGGCGGATTTGGTCGCGCACAGCAACGTGAGCATTGATTTCCGGGGAGGTTGCGATATTGTCTTGCCGGTAGCCGTCGCAGGTTCTTTTGTAGATCATAAGCTTAGCCTCGGTGTCACCACCAAGCTAGTATCCTTTGATGGGATCGATGAAACTTTCAGCCTCGAAACCATCTCCGCTTTTACCGCTAAAGACGCCAATCCACGAAAAACCCTGCAGCAGTTCCTTCAAAGCGGTGTTGGTATCGGATTTGACACGGGGCTACTCTTTACACCAATTCCTACCATGCGACCCACTATCGGGATGAGCGTCTTCGATATCGGGGGCACCGCCTATCGCCGCACCCTCAAAACGGGGACAATGCTCCCCAAAAATCGCGTGCCAACTGTCAATGTGGGTGTCAGCTTGGTGCCAGTAGAAACACGGTATGGCTACTTGCTACTCGCAGCCGATGTGGATCGCTTGAACCAACCGGTGCACTACTCGCACAAGCTCAATATGGGGATGGAAGTGGGTCTCGGTAGCATCTTAAAACTACAAACGGGATTGATGGCAGGATATGGAACCGGAGGCATTCAGATCGATGCCGGTCTGCTAAAAATACGCTTTGCTACCTACGTAATCGACCATGGACCCGTGGTGGGATTGAGTAACAATTTGGTCGACCGTCGCTACGCACTGCAGCTTAAGCTGCTGATTTGAAGGAAGGATCTCCCATGTGGCTACGCGTCAGCGTTTGGACCCTTACATTACATAGTATGCTCTGCATCGCGACGGAAAAAACGGCCCCTCCCCAGCCTCCCACTTCTACAATTTCGACACCCGAAGTGTCTGCTCCAGTGAGTCCATCCAAAGCACTCCCCGAGATAAGCAGCAAGCCCAAAGAGATGGCGGAAAAAAAGGCGCCCTCCTCCACTCCGGCTCTATGGGAGCAGAAACTAGCAGCAAGCGGGAAGATCGGCTTGCAAACCGGCTATGTCTCTGCCAAAAAAGGATCTGAAGCCTGGTATGCCAGCAATGCCACCCGTATCGAGTTTGGATATCGACTTCGCCCCCTCACTACCTCAACAGAATTGTGGAGCCTGTTACAATACGGTGCGTTTTCTGTAGCACCGCAAATCAAACGCGGTGCTGTGACTGATGCTTTTGTCGGTCGCGTGGAGGATATTGGCATTGGACTTGAAGTGAACCACCGCTGGCCCCGCTGGATCCTATTGGGGCAAGGCGTAGTCGGATTTCAGCGAATTGTACTTGCGGATCAAGGGCAGACAGCAGATTCAGAACTTCCCCGCGGGCGCAGCGCCTATGTGCAAGGAAAAGTGGCAGGCGGCTGGGTATTTCAAAATAAATTCGAACTCGGCCCTTATCTGGCAGTAGAACAAGGGCTGATCACGGTGCTAGAAACCGGCCTCTTTCTACGGGGGTCTTTCTAGGGCTGGTTATAGGGAGTGGGTGCATATTGAGATGGTATTTTTTTACTGGGGGGGTGTTTTTTACTGGGGAACCAGCTGCGCAGTTTCCCCAGACCCCTCCTTGCAAGAAATGGGATAGCCACGAGAGCTTGGAAAAGAATCCCATGAGGAGACACGGCCGGCGCTCAGACAGTATCTTCCCACCTCTCAAAATCGCAGTCAAAGCTCTCGTCAAAACATGCAACCCTTGGCTGCGATTTGTGACCCGTCGGGCCCCTTCTGTCTGGCTGCCCGTGTCTGATCTCGGCTTCTCTCCCAAACTCTCGTCGCTGCTTTCCTGCATAGGGAAGAGTCGCATAGAAAAAGAGTTCGAAGATCTGGCTAAGGGCAGCAGATCGGAGGGACCCAACGGGTCACAAATCGCAGCCACAGAACCAGGTGTCCGTGATGAAAGCCTACTCTGCGATTTTGAGAGTGGGGAGGATCCGATCGTCGCGCCGACCTTAGCCAGATCTTCGAACTCTTTTTCTATCTGGCTATCCCTTTTCTTGCAAGGAGGGGTCTGGGGAAACTGCGCAGCTGGTTCCCCAATAAAAACATCCCTCTGGCTCACACTCCTTCTATTCGGGTGCTCAGACCCCACAACAAAATCCGGCTACCTGCAGGTTGCAGCCAGCGAAAAGGGCCAATACGAAATCTTTCTTTTGCAAGAGTCACAGGCACAACCCCTACTTTCCCAAGGGATGGGGACCTTCAATGAAGCCAAAGCCTTACCCCCTGGGCAGTATGTACTACTGGCAGATTGTTCTTATAAAACCGTAACCCTATATCCAGGACAAACCACAAAAGAATGGGCCCATCAGGTCACGTTCACGCGACCATCAGGCCGTATAGAAGAAGACCTGTTTCTGGTTCGATGCAATCGATATCCCCAAATTCATGCGGTACAAGAAATTCGCAATCGATTCCATCTTTGGGTTTTTGGAGGCAAAACAGAAATTTGGGCTGGCATGTCCTCTCTGACATTCTCCCCCTCCACTTCACAATCAGAATCTTTACAGTTTCCTCTTGCTGCAGTTCGGGTTGTAGCAACGGAAACGCACCCTTCCTATGGAGAGATCCCCTATTTTGTTTCGCAATTGCAACATGGTGTATCGATCACCCAAGGACAAAAGGCCAATCAATGGCAATTTCTCCTACCAGGGGATTACTCCATCACCATGAATGGCACAGAGCAAATCATAAAACTCGTAGCAGGTCAGATACAGGAAGTTCAGTCTGCCTCGTTGCGTTTTTCTGCAGAAGGATTGCAAGAGGCAGAATATACTCGCATGACAGGCTCCCCGCCTCTCGTGTACATCGAAGATCAGTACCCGTTTGCCGTGAATGCAGACATCTTGGTACTGGCTGGTGCCTTGCGATACCGACTGGATGGCTCTCGCAAAACCGAAACCCTGCAGCTGCAACCAGGAGAAAAACATGTGCACCCATTGAAAACCATTTGGGTAGAATCTGGATGCGCTACGTGGGATCTTGAATGTGCCGGGCAGCGCAAAATTTATTTATACGAAGTAGGTGGTGCTTATCCCTTTCTCGAAAGCATTTCTGACGTACCCATTTTATACGAAGGAGAGGATCTTTTGCTGAGTTTAGAGGGGAGTCGGGGCATTCAATATCGACTACCCAAACAGCCCCATGCACGAGTCAAAATTGGAAAAGTCAAAGTCATTCCACAACCGGTATATCAACCTGGCTATTCAACAGACCTCTTGCGCCTCGAAGCCACACAATCGACCCAACTCGGCGTATCTCACGACATTTCCTTTGAGAAGCCCACGGTATTTACGCTCTTAGTCGGCAATTACCGCTTGATGCGCTACACCAATGCGCCCAACAACCAACGCAACGCCAGCGACTTTACCGTTTCTGTCCAGTTTGCCAAAGAAACTGTGAAGGTCGTACCCTTCTACCTACCACTACCTAAGTATCAAAAAATGCAGAAAAAATTCGAAGAATGGACAACGCCCCATCCCCATATCGACTCATATTTTATTCAGCGGTTCTAGGATATGGCCACCCCTTGCTCGCAGACCGCTTTTTCTATAGACTGACATCCGCATTGAAACTTATCTGCACGCATCGGTGTACATGCCGATGAAAATATCAATTGAAGGGAGATCCCATGTCTGTTCTCGTCGGTCGACAAGCCCCAGATTTTACTGCAACAGCCGTTGTAAAAGGCGAATTTAAAGAGAACTTCAAACTCAGTGACTATCGCGGCAAATATGTTCTGCTGTTCTTCTATCCATTGGATTTCACATTTGTTTGCCCTACCGAACTCCATGCGTTTCAAGAGCAGCTCGACACGTTCCGTAAGATGGACTGCGAAGTTATTGGCTGCTCCATCGATTCTCATTTCAGCCATCACGCATGGCTGAGTACGCCCAAAGCCAAAGGCGGCATTGAAGGCGTTACCTACCCATTGGTGTCAGACATCAATAAAACCATCGCACGCGACTACGATGTGCTGATTTCCACCTCTGGTATCGCCCTGCGCGGTGCATTTCTCATCGATAAGACCGGAATTGTACGCCATCAAACAGTAAACGATCTGCCCCTCGGCCGTAACGTAGACGAATTTGTTCGGTTGCTCGAAGCCTTGCAATTCACAGAGTCTCATGGCGAAGTGTGCCCGGCAAATTGGAAAAAAGGCGCCGAAGGCATGAAGACCACCCAAAAAGGCTTGCATGCCTATTTTGCTCATGGCTAGCCGCACCACTACCATTGAGGCCTTGCTCGACCGCTACTCGGTCTTCTGTCTCGATATGTTTGGGGTGCTGACGGATGGAGCTGGACCCTTACCAGGGGCTGTGGAGTTTCTCGAGTTTCTTCGTTCAAACAACCGGGAATACCTGATTGTAAGCAACGGATGCCGGCATTTGCCAGAGATGTATGCCCAGATCTATCGCAAGAAAGGTCTCCTGATTCCACCCGAGCGCATTTTGCCCTCTTCTGCCTTGATTCGAGATTGGGTGGAGTTGCGAGGATTGGAGGGGGCCAGCACTTGGGTAATCGGAGCTGAGTCATGCAAAGAAGTGGCCCGACAATCCGGTCTCACTGTGGTAGATCCAAACACAAAGGGGCTCCAAGTTGTTATCCTGGCCGATGAATCCGGTATTCGCTCTCTTGGGGATTTAGAGCAAGTACTGGCAAGTCTATGTGCAGCCATCGATCGAGATGAGGTGCCGCACCTCTTGTTGCCCAATCCCGATATTATTTTTCCTACAGAAAAAGGCGGGTTTGGATTCACGGCTGGCGCTTTGGCTTGTGTGCTGGAAAAATCCCTAGCGGTGCGATATCCCGGTACACAGTGGACATTTGAAGGGCTGGGTAAACCGTATCCTGGGATTTTTCTCAAAGCCAAGTCCCTGATTCCGGCTGCAGCTGAAGACTATATTATGTTGGGCGATCAGCTGGTCACCGATATAAAAGGGGCTCTCGATGTGGGCATGGACTCGGCTCTGCTTACCACTGGGGTTGTAGATCTAAAGGGAGCTGGCTACTGGCCGTATCAACCCACCTATCTGTTGCACTCGTTGGAGCGGATGTAAACCCCCTCATGCCCAGGCCGCCTCGCGGCCGTATGGGCATATCCCCCGAGCGAGGGGGATCCCCGACGCGACCTTAGGTCGCTAGGGATGACGGAATTTTCCCCTATACGAGATTCATTTTTACGCCCGCGAAACAACAAAAAATCATACAAAATCAATAAAGTACCCCCACACCCCCATAAATTCCTTGCCTGCTGGCGAATTCTCTACTAAATTGAGAACTATTCTCAACGATAAGTAGTAAGACGAAGATAGAAGCAGGAGGAGTCTATGTATTTGTGCCTTTGCTACGGCGTAACAGATCGCAAAGTCAAAGAGCTCGTAGCCCAAGGGGTACTTTCCCTACGGGAAGTACAAAAAGTCTGCCAAGCAGGAACCGACTGCGGTTCCTGTGTATGCGAAATCAAAGAGCTGCTGCTGCGGGAGCGACAACGGACTGATTTACCTGCGACTCGAGAAAAAGAGATATAATCTCTGTAGGCTTTTCTCGTCTGTACAGGAGACACCGACCATGCAGTCATTTGCCCTGTTCCTATCTATCTTCTCCCTTTTTTTTGCTTGTAAATCAGGGCCTCGACACAGCACCCCAACGACCCCTGTAACAGCACCTCCGACCTCTGCTGCTGCGATCGACACGATCCACTACTTTGATCTAGCACCCACGCAAACGCCCTTCGACGCCACAAAGTTGCAATCGGTGGACTATACTTTATCTGCTGTGCAACAAGGCAGCCAAACCGGTATCCACATTTCCATCGCAACGCCCCTCGATCCTAACTCTGATTTTTTCCGTATGTCTGTTTGTACGGATAGCAACTGCTCGGATCCACAACGGATACAGCAAGAATTTGCACCTGCGATATGGGACTACTACCCAGCCCCGGATCTACAAGGCGTGCTCACGGTAGAAGTACAAGCCTGCATAGATCCAGCTCGCGCCAAGGACCCTGCGGTTACCTGTGGTCCGATCCAAACCAAAGTCTGGAAACAAGTTGCCAACCCTGATGATGCTGCCGCAAAGAGCATGCAAACGTTTCAAGCAGAACGAAGTGGATTTCAAAGCGACTGTGAGCAAGCACGCACGCTGGTGAATACCTATTTACAAGCCAATCCAACGCCCCCAAGCGCACCGGAGGCTCTACGATTTTACAATCTGGCAAAGAATTTTTCCTTCATGGATCCTCACGCCTGCGCCAGCTTGATTCGAAGTGGAGAGCTTTGGACCATTGATGCTGCGTTGCAACAAAATGGCGCAACACCTGCTGCTTCACAAAGCCTTGAATTGGCTGAGACAACTCCAAGCACAGAGGATATTTTAGCCACAAGCGCTATCGCTGCGGGCACCATCAGTATTTTATCCTTTGTTGGAGCATATCAGGCGTGGAACACAGAACGAAATAGTGCCAACATAAAGATCGAGACAACGGGAACTATTGCAACAATATCTAATACAACAGGGATACGCAGTGCTTTTGGAAATATTGACGCAGTAATTTTGAAGACTATTCAAGAAAAACTTACTAAACTTGATACAGGAAAGACAATAACGGAAATGACACAAGAAATAAGGAAAGCGGAGATAGCAACCATCGAGGCTATAGAAACTAATATAACCAAACAGAAAAACCTAATTAAAACTCTCAAAGAGCCGCTGCTTGTCAGTACTACTAAAATAACGGAGGCAATAACAAAAGCTGAGATTGAAATTGGAGAACAGAGTAAAAAAAAGATAGAAATCGAAACACGATCGAAGAGCATCGAGGAGATTAAGAATGTAAGAGATCTCGTCAAGTATCAACTCAAGGCTTCACTAGACGATGCCATATCTAAAGCAAGCAACTCTACAACAACAGTAGACAAAATAGAAAAATCCGCTAACATGAGAACTTTAAGTGAATTCCACGGAGAAATACTTTCCGAAATGAGTCGCCTTAACCCCAATGCCTCAAAGGAGGATGTTCAAAAGGTACTGAAGAACCGCCAAGAATTTGTAAAAACAGAGTTAAATAAATTAAATGAGAGTTCCTCGACAATCGCTTCTAACAAGCAGAAAATAGCAACAACCTCCAACAAAAAGCTCCCCACCGGAAGTAACAAGTGGGCCAAAGCAAGCGCCGGTTTTGGTATTATCTTCGCAGTAGCAGCCGTGGTGCTCGGTGTACTCTCCACCCAACTACTCGCAGCAGACACCGCAACGACCTCTCAACAAGCCCTTCTCGACCAATTCGCCACCCTACGCACCCAAATCGATGCACGCATGGACCGCTACCTTGCAGCTTACGTACACGAGGTAGAGACAAACTGAAGGGCTTCGATCGGGGGAGATGCCCATACGGCCGAGGCGGCCTGGGCATGACGGAGGACTTTCGTCATCCCCAGCGAGCGCAGAGAGCGTCGGGGATCCCCTTCGATCGAGGGAGATGCCCATACGGCCGAGGCCTGGGCATGACGGAGGACTTTCGTCATCCCCAGCGAACGCAGAGAGCGTCGGGGATCCCCTTCGATCGAGGGAGATGCCCATACGGCCTTCGGCCTGGGCATGACGGAGGACTTTCGTCATCCCCAGCGAACGCAGAGAGCGTCGGGGATCCCCTTCGATCGAGGGAGATGCCCATACGGCCGAGGCGGCCTGGGCATGACGGACAACGCATCTTCACCCTCTACCCCCCAATGATCTTTTGCCCCCCCATATACGGTTGAAGACACGCGGGGATTCGAACGGTTCCATCGGGGTTTTGGAAATTTTCTAGCAACGGCAAAAGAAGACGAGGCGTGGCACAAGCGGTGTTATTGAGCGTGTACACAAATCGTTTTTTCCCGCTTTCATCTGCATACCGAATCTGCAAACGTCGAGCTTGGAAATCATAAAAGCTCGAGCAGCTATGGGTTTCTCCGTACCCACCGCGAGAGGGCATCCAAGTCTCGAGATCATGCTTGCGCACTTGCCCTTGTCCCAAATCCCCGGTGCATACATAGACAACCCGGTACGGTAGTTCGAGGGACTGCAACACATGTTCCGCATGTCCGAGAAGTTCGGTATGCAGCTGATCCGTGAGTGCCTCGTCTGCAGGCGCAAGGATCACCATCTCGATCTTTTGGAATTGATGTACCCGATACAACCCCTTCGTATCTCGCCCGTAGCTACCAGCCTCCCGACGAAAGCAAGAGCTCTGGGCCATATACCGACGAGGCAAAGGCCCCTCGAGAATTTCATCTGCATGGAGACTGCAAAGGGCTACCTCAGAGGTCCCCACGAGGGCCATGTTGTCTCGTTCTGCGAGATAAGCCTGGTCTCGACCCTGGGGAAAGTATCCGGTCCCCTCCATAGCCATCTCATTGACCAACACCGGCACCGACATTGCGGTAAATCCCTTTGATACCAGGTAGTCAAATGTGAACCGGTGTACCGCTTGCTCCAGGCGCGCTCCATCGCCTTTCAGTACGTAGGAGCGGCTACCTGCGATCTTGACGCCTCGTTCAAAGTCAATAATGCCTAGCTTTTCACCCAGTTGAATGTGATCCAAGGGAGTGGTGCTTGCCGCTGGTGGAGTGCCCCAGGTGCGCACCTGGACATTCTCGGCATCAGATTTCCCTTGTGGGACATCTTCTCGAGCCGGTTGGGGTACTTGCAGCATTCGGGTGTGAAATTCGGTTCGAAGATCACGTAATCTGGCTTGCATTTCTTCCAGGTTTGTTTTTAACTCGCGAACTTGGTCTTTGAGGGCCTCGCGTGCCTCGGGCGCACAGGAGGCAATTTCTCGAGAGAGCTGATTGCGAGAAGCCTGGGCAATCTCCCACTGGGTTTGAAGGGTACGCAAGGACTGATCGACCTCCAAGAGTCGGGGAAGGTCGAACTTGCAGTTCTTTGCGATTGCCCCTTTTTCCACAAGGTCCGGGTTGGCGCGAATGAAGGCGATGTCTAACATATGGATATTTCCTTTAATTAACGACTCGTTTTACTGGGGAACCATCTGCGCAGTTTCCCCAGACCCCTCCTTGCAAACGCTGGGAGAGAAAACGCGAGAGCTTGAAAAAGAATCCTAGAAGGAGACACGGCCGGCGCTCAGACAGTCTCTTCCCGCCTCTCAAATTTGTGACCCGTCGGGCCCCTTGTGTCTTGCTACCCGTAGCTTCCAACGCCGGCAAGGAGGGGTATGGGGAAACTGCGCAGCTGGTTCCCCAATAAAACATGTGAAACTACTTCTACAAAAAGGAAAAATATATGACAAGCATCTTCCGCCAACTGGGTCTCCCCGAGTTTCCCTTATTGGTAGCCCCTCTAGCGGGGGTGTCCGATGCGCCCTTTCGTCTCATGTGCACCCGCATCGGCGGCGCAGACCTCGGCTATGTCGAAATGCTCTCTGCAGTTGCGATTCTCTATAAAAACCGCCGCACCTTAGATATGCTTAAGCTCCATCCCCTAGAAGACAAAGTCGGCGTACAAGTCACAGGCCGCTCTGCCGACGAAGTGGCGCAAGCGGTTGAAATTTTGGGGCAACTCCCCTTCGTCACCATCGATATCAACATGGGCTGCCCGGTACGCAAAGTCGTCAACTCTGGCAGCGGATGTGCGATCCTCAAAGACCCACAGCGAGTCTACGATACAATATACCGCGCCAAGCAAGTCACAGATAAACCCCTCTCCGCTAAAATTCGCCTCGGGTGGGATGAAGAATCCCTTAACTTCCTTGAGGTAGGACAAGCGTTGCAAGATGCCGGCGCTGATTGGATCACCATTCACGGTCGACGCCGCAACTCTACCTACCAGGACCCCGTGGATCTGGAAAAAATCGCCCAATTAAAACGCAGCCTGCGGATCCCCGTGCTCGGAAACGGCAATCTCTTTACCCAAGAAGATGGTCGATTGATGCGCACCGCAACACAGGTAGACGGTTGCATGCTGAGCCGTGGCGCTATGGGAAATCCCTGGGCCTTCCGCGCCATGCGTCAGACCGAGCCCTACCAATTGTCACTGGACGATTGGTATCAAGGTGTGATTCAGCACCTGATCTGGCAACAGGACATGTACGGCATGGAGCCGAAAAGTACCATTTGCATGCGCAAACATATGTTGTGGTACATGAAAGGCTGGCCCGATGCCAAACGCATGCGAGAACGCTCCAACGAAGCTTCGACGCCGCAAGAAATGCATAATCTGGTCACTGAATACTACAACTCTCTACAAAAAGAAGGGGTAACCCACCGATTTGAAAGAGAGGTCGACGGTCCAAATGCGGAACGTTTCACCTGGAAGCCCGTATTGGATCGCAGTGTAGATGAAGACGTATTTTTCGAAGAATTTTCGTATCGAACCACACCAGCTGAAGAACCTCTAACGCCCTAATAAATAACATCTTATATAGAGTGGTATCACACGATCTCTTCTCTAGGTTGACAGGCTAGCCAATTTTGCCGTAGAACCGACCTCGAGCGTACCACTTCTTTAAAAAGGAACAAGCTATGAAGTATACGAAACTTCTTTCCCAAGTTGGACTTGCCAGTAGCCTTTTGAGCGTTTCTGTCGGTGCATTTGCCGATGTTGCGGCAACAAAAGTCGCTCCCATTCAAAACATTTTCCCGAATGCTTACGGAGATTTCGAAGCCCGTAACTACCAAGAAATCAAAGACTCTAACGAATCTGTGCCCAAAATGCAGATGCGCTATACCTTGGGTTCTCAGTTTTTTGATGAAATCCCTGCGTTGAAGAAAAAGCGTTTGACCTCTGAATTGATTTTCGGATTGAACAAATATGCCAACAAAGATGCCGTTGAAGATCGCGGTACACGTTGGGAAAGTGAATTGGTACTTTTCAACTCAACCTATGTGAGCTTGATGAGTCACTTGGAAGCTAAATTGCCACATGATGGCTACGGCACCAACACAACTTTTGGCTTCCGCGCTCCGATCTCCACTGAGATCAGCACCGGTGCTGGCGTTGTAACTCCTGAAATTGCAGCTGATACCTATGCATTCCTCGGCAGCCGAGCCAAAGATGTGAATGTCGATGTTGGCCCCTTGGACCGAGAGCTTTCAGATAAAGAAGTAAAGACCTTAGGCGTTTCCAAAAAAGACGGAGAAAAAGGCTATACAACTTCATCTGAAGTAACCGCATTTGCTACTGAGTACACCGCAAAACTTACCTATGTACCCAATTTTGTCAGCGGCTTGACCCTGTACGTAAAAGGCTACTACAGCCAAACCTTCAATCCAGTTGTACAACTGGCTGCTGACCAAAAGAGCCTCGAGTACAAAAAAACAGGCAACCGAACCAAGTACGAAAGAGTGTACTCTCACGAGCACCGCTTCAACGTCCTCTACGACATCAATAAGACACTGTACGTCATGAACGACTTTTTCTTGCGTGACCGCAACGAAGCAGGCCGTCGTCAATATGAGAACGCCTTGGCAGTCGGTGCACACCTATTCTAGTACTGGGAACCAGCGCAGACCCCATGGTGGAAACCAGCTGCGCAGTTTCCCCCCCCCTTCTCGTCGAGGCCCTGGCTCACGAGCTTCTTTCGATCCCAACACAAGACTACTCTTCCATCTGGATCGTGTTGCCCACCCAACGGTTGGCCACGAGCCTATTGGCTATGCTTAGCGCCCAAAAGGGCACCTTGCGACCGCCTCGAGTATGGACCTTGGAGGGGTTCCTTCATGAGCTCACCGCAGAGACGCTCTTTCCTCACCAACCCGCAGATCCATGGCTACTGGAACTCACGCTGCAGCGCTTGCTACAAGAAGGACACTACCAGCATCTACGAACTGGAGATCACCACGAACTCCTGCAACTCTTCTCGGATATACAAGAGGAAGGGAAGGAACAAGAAGTTTTTCTTCAATGGGAAACGCACCTCGTAGAAGACGTCTATAAATCCGAAGCACAAATTCGGGTGCTCAAATCCCGATTGCAAGAAATTCAGCATGTTTATCAGAAACTACACACCCAACTGGCACGCCAAAGGCTGATGTTTCCTGACCTCTATGCCAGAGCCCAAGTCCAGTTGTTACTCTCAGAAAAATTCGCCTCCCCATGGGACCGTCTCTATATTTTCGGGTTTACCACTCTCAAGCGCTACTTCAGCCCCTGGCTTTCGGCTTGGGTATCCAAGAAAGAGGTCTGCATCTGGTTGCCCCCTCCTCCCGCTCTCACGGGAGAACGCAATCCCTTGCGAGAGCTCATCGAAGAGTTAACCCATGCACCTGTTGCTGTCGAAAGACCATCGCTCGAAACCACAAAAGCCATTGAGGTCTACCAATATCCCACTCTCTACGCAGAGATTCAGGGCGCCTTGGACCGGGTGTCTCAGTGGATCAATGAAGGCACAGCCGCCGCTCGTATTGCTGTGCTTCTACCGTCAGAAGGGCCCTATGCCTCTGTTGTGAGTTCGATGTTTCAGAGCAGCTCTCTTCAAATTAACTTGTCGATTCCCACTCCCTTGATCAGCACCCACTTGGGGCGCTGGCTCCACACCTGGATTCAGTGCTTGACGGAAATCGATACACTCCCCGCTTTTTTTGCTTGGTGTTTGCATCCCCTTACCCAAACCTGGACCCAGCATCAAACCGGAATTTCTCTGCCCCAAGATGCATTGTGTACCTTGTTTGCGGCTCACAGCACCTGCGACGCCCTACGAGAAAGCGCGCAGCAAACCCCGGATCAGCGGGAGTCTATATGGTTGCTGGCTGTGTTTGCAGACCTTGATGCCTGCACAGTTGGCGGCAGACGCACCTTACCTGCTTGGCGCACATTTTTATCGGAACGAGTCGAGACCTTTCAGCGCAAAGGCTCCTTACGCTCCGACTTGGATAAATCCAGTCGACAGGTAGTAGAGACCTTTTTTTATCACCTCGATCATATGGGATCCCTTTTTTCTACCAGCTATTCTCTACGAGAATTTCTCTCTCTCTTGGAAGAATCCCTCTTACCGCAACAAGCACGCAGCGTCGGATTTCCCTTGGAAGGCGTTCAGATCCTCCGGCTGCAAGAGTCTCGCCTGGTCCCCTTTGATCGCGTAATTTTGGTGGGGTGCATTGAAGGACTATTTCCCAAATCCCTCCCCACGGATCGACTGATACCTGATTGGATGAAGCGCATGGGAGGACTTGCAGGATGGTCCTATATCGAGGCCATGGAAGACACTACCTTTCAGCTGCTTTGTCGAGAGACACCGCACCTCTGCTTGTCATATCCAGAAAAGTGTTTTCAACAACCGGTGGTACGGTCTCGGTTCATCGAACAATGGGCTGGAGAAGCCAAGTCTACCCCCACAATCGTTCTATCCGTCATCCCCAGCGATCAAATGGAAGCGATGGGAATCCCCGATGATCATGGAAAAGAAAAAGGACAACTTCCCCTGGAGGCACGGGAAAAACTCTTGAATCACTTTTCTTCTACCACCCTTGAGCTTTTCCTCACATGCCCCTATCGCTTCTTGTTGCACAAGTTGGGCGTCAAGAAGAACTGGCTTTTCGTCGACCGAGAAACGCAAGCAGAAGGCCTTTGGCTCCATCGTGTGTTCGAAGGGTTCTATACAGGGCTGGTAGAGGGTGTTTCCATACTTTCTCCTTTTGCAACGCGCATTCCGGAGACCGAATTTCACGAGTATGTATGTGATCGGTTATGGCAACTATCCGAGCACCTCTCCCCAATTCCACTTGCCCATACCCCCTTGGGGGAACATCTTCGGATTTTTGCTTGGCCTCGATTTGCCGCACATTGTCGACAATTTTTTGCTCCCTCTGGCACAGATTTGGTTTCAGCATTTCCCTTGGATGAAACCGAGTCCACCTTTGGACAAGAGGAACATCCAGTCTCCATTTCGTTTTTATTGGAAGACCAACGAGAGTTTCCGATTTCTCTGACCGGTGTAATGGACCATGTAAAACGAGGCGCCTCCGGTTATATCCTCACAGACTACAAGCGGAAAAAACGTCATCCCGCAAAAGAAGGCACATGGTGGGTCCCCCAGCTACTTCTCTATGCCTGGGTACTGGATATGCAAGCGACAGATACGGGCTCAGGTAAAATGCTGGATGGCATTGTGGGGTACTGGTCCATCTTAGAAGGCTTGTGGGATGTGCGAGGTGTAGGACACCGAGCCAAAGGGACCCCATGGGGCAAACGTACCGCTCCAGATTTGGAAGAAAGCGTGGAAAAGCTACAAAAAACCTGGCAAGAGCGCGTGCGCTCTCTTATGGCTGGTACAGAAAATTTTGCTCCAACACCATCAGATGCTTGTACGTTTTGTGACTATCGGGCTGTGTGTAAGCCAGAGTTGTAGGTTTTGGCGGAACTCTATATGTGCATGTCGACTTTATTGACGTTATACTCAGATTCCCGTTTCGCGCAAAAAAATAGACGGAACCCTTGCTTTCAGCTACGACTCATGTACGGCAACCATTTCTATACGTACTCGCTCCATAAATTGATCGATAGATTCAGATTCTGAGGAGAGCATCGGCGGTAAAATATGAATTTGAAGCAAGGCAGATTGGGGGAGCCAGCTTTTCTTTTTGAGAAGCTTACCCGCCCCTTTTAGGACGACAGGCAGAATGGGCACGGTGTTTTCTTTGGCGAGCTTAAAAGCCCCAATCTTAAACGGCCCGATGTGTCCGGTGGTCGAACGCGTGCCTTCCGGAAAAAACAAGATCGGCGTGCCCGCGCGCAGATAGGCATCGCATTGAGCTAGTGCACGCTTGTGGCTCTCTTTATCGCCCCGTCGGATGGGAATATATCCATTATGTTGCATCGCAGCCCCGATGGCAGGCACCCGAAACATAGACTCTTTTCCCAACCACCGAAACTGCAGCCCCAACGCAAAAATAGAGAAAATGTCCACCGCACTCTCATGATTGGAGGCGATGACAAAAGCGCCTTTTGTCGTCGGAATATTTTCTTGCCCGTAGATATCGAGAGACCAGCCTGGAGTACAGGCAAAGATAACCCGCCCCCAGAAAACGCCAATTTCATGGCCTAGGTCTTGGTAGGGCGGTACGCCACGCAACCAGGCGTAGATCCGCAGAAGCAGAATGATGAAGCAACAACCCAATGTGAGCGTGACAACCAGACAAATCAACCACAAGGACTTGAGGATCGCTAGCATCTCGTCACCCCATAGATGGGTTTGTTAGGCCTTTAGGGCTGCTTTCATCGCACGCTCGTTCGCATTGGGGCGATTCAAAGGAAGATCTTTGGCAGTAGAACCGTGGGTACGGTCCCAGTTTTTACGAACGCGTGCGCGTCGTGCATTGTTAATCTTGCGTCGAACTTTTACTTTTTTCGTAGGAGAAGCCATTGTCGCACCCGTTAGAAAATGCCGCATCATTGCAACAGAATATGTCTTTTTTCAGTCGGCGATTATATGGTAATACCGCAGGGAAGGCAAGAGTTGTTTTTCTTTGCCACAACCTATACAGGAGCGTTATTTATGCGTAAGACCAAATTTTCCTCTGTATTATTAGCAAGTTGCGCGTATCTCAGCGCATTAACCCTATCAGGTGCGGCTTTTTCGGGTGACACCTACACGCCGCCGAGCAGCCCTGAGTTGTATGAAAAAGAACCAGCAGAGGGCCCGACAGCCAAAATTCGCTCCAAGGTTTATGCCGGCTTCAACCTCGGTATCGGCCAATCTCAATCGGCTGGACAAAGTGGCGCTAGATCGGCGTACTTGCTAAATCCCAAGTTGGGCTACAACAAAGTACTCTCAACCTGGTCCTTGCTCGATGTTGACTTCTCCCTCCTTGGCGGGGAGTTTGGATACTCAAGAGCGGATGTACGCGCCAACTATGGGGCAATGTTACGCGTTGGATACGGCTACTCCTTGGGTAATCACCTATTTGGCGTATGGAAAGTTGGAGTTGGGTTGTTCAATGCAGACTATACCTGGCGAGACAATGGATACAAAGCCAAGGGGCACATGGGAACCTTGCTACAAGGCGCCTTCGAAGTCCTCTTCCCTCTCTCCTCCGGTGCGGCAGTTACAGGCGGAGTCCAATGGAACCACTTTTTGCTTAGCATCAACGATGTAAAAGGCGATGGGCAAGCCTTCGCTGTAGATCGAGATGAGCACTTTAACGTATTCTCGGCAGATGTAGGCATTCGGTTTTATTTGTAATTTTTTTATTCCAAAGGAGAGGGCTTTTCCTCTCTCCTTTGGAATTATTTGAAATAAAAAAATTACGGCTGAGCATCATGCTCCCATGTCAACACCACCCCTGCTTGAGGATGATGCACCGAAACACGCATAGGCGCACTGCTTGCATGAGAAATAGCCCCCGGCGCTTCTGGTACAAAAAGCACAAGAAACTCTTTCGACCAAGGCGAAATATGGGGAAAGAAACCCTGTAGCCGCATTTTTTCTCGCTGCGGCAAGGTTAAGGTTCGCTTGTAGAGAATCCCTCCCACCTGAAGCGACATATTCCAATATTTATCATCAGCAAACCGATCCGCAGTATCGTTCGGGGTAAAAAGGGAAACGAGAAAGCCCACTTTTTGATTCAAATCAATAAAAGCCCGAAAGGGGGCGAGCTGCAGCGCACTTTCTCGCCTTTCATAGGCTTTCATAAAAGCCGCAGATAAGTAGGTGACGCGAATCTGCATCAGGGTCTCAAAATTGGCATAAATCTCAGCTGATTGACTGGCCGCCTCATAAGCTGCGAGATAGGCCGCATCTTGCATCACCGTAGGGGCAACTTGCGCCACAGGGCTATGGTTTGCTTCCGACGTAACGCACGCTGGAAGGAAAAAAAGCGCTATGCTCAGAGATAAAAATGCCTTCATGATACGGACCTATCGGGAAAAGGTTGTTTGGTAATCCTAGAGAATGTAGGGCCTCCTGTCAAAATGCTTCCAATCCTTCCTTGACAGCCGCGTATGGCTATGCGAAATAGGATATTCGCGTCGGGGACGTGGTGAAATTGGCAGACACGCTAGACTTAGGATCTAGTGCCGTAAGGCGTGGGAGTTCAAGTCTCCCCGTCCCCACCAGATGCGTTACTTGCCCACGGGCACAGTTACTCCTGCGGTGCTTGAAAGCCCCTTACATTCGCCAAATGCCTCGCGCAATGAAACATTCATTTCCTTCAATAAATCATATTCTCTAGCAGACCCTACGCGACCGAAATACTCGGTAAGCTCGACGGATTTTTGTGGATTCATATTCTCCAATATTGCAGTTACCTGTTTTTTCTTCAGCTTTTGAAACAAGGTCACCACCAAATCTTTATCCATCTTCTCTATGAGAGGGCCCGCTTTTTTGGGCTCCATTTTTTCGTAAAACGACAGCAGCCCGACAGCTCTGTCTTTTTGTAGCTCCTTTTCTTTCTGCAAGGTTTGGGCAAGAAAAGCTCGTTCCTCCTCTACTTTTTTCAACTTTTCATCAATAGTCTTTTCGATTTTCTCCAATTGCGCCGCTTTCCTTTTAAGCCCTTCCAATCGCAGTTGGATTTTTTGATAAGCCTGGTCCGCAATTTCAAGATATTTGGCGAGCTCTTCTTTTTTCATCTTCTCGGGCTCAATGGGCGGCAGATGAATCAAATGATCCAGATATCCATATTGCTCCGATTTTTCCTCTTCCGTTTTATCTCCTTTTTTACCCTCTTTGTTCTCTTCATTCTTCTTCGTTTCCACAGCCAATGCTTCGAGTTCTCCCTGCATACGACCCCGTCGATATTCATACAACAAGAAGCCCAACACCCCCACTTTGATCAAGAGGATCCAGGGAATCCAGCGCTTCCATTGAGTTGGCATGGTTACAACCCCTCCTTTTCGGCTTGGAATTTTTGCAACGACAAATCATCCGACATTTTTTGCTCCATCAGATCCAGGGATTTTCGAAACTCCATTTGATAGGTGTGATGTAATTTTTCAATCGCATGGAGTTCTCGTTGGCTTTCTAGCAACACCTCCATTTGCGCTTTGATTTTCCGACTTACTTCTTTGCTGCTCTTAAAGAGAGCCACCCATTTCTCTTTGCTATAATCCAAGCTGTTTTCTAGCAATTTGAGAGAAGGCCGCGTGGCATGGGTACGAGCCTGATTCAAGGTCTCAATCCCTGCCATATAAGTTTGTTGGCTATGCTGAATTTCTCTTTCAATGCGGGTTTTTTCTTCTTGCAACAAAACAAGAATTTGTGCTGACTCGCGAATCAGCAGCTGCTTAAATTCCATGATGGGTTGCAACCGTTTGATTTTTTCTTGTTGCGCTTTCATTCTGTTGCACTCTCAGGGGTAAAAATCTGGATCATCTTTTCTAGTGTTTGCGAAAAATTGGAAGAGTCTCCCAAATCTTGATGCAAATAGGCTTCGATCTTTCCCATGAGCAAAATGGCTTGGTCTAATAATGGGTTTGTTCCTGGCTGATAGGAGCCGAATTGAATAAAATCGTAATTTTTTCGATACTCACTCATCAACGACTTAATTCTTTGCGCCAGTTTCAAATGCTCGGGAGAAACAATTTGCTGCATCACCCGGCTCACACTGGTCAGTACTTCAATCGCAGGAAAATGCCCTTTGGCCGCAAGGTCACGAGACAAATTGATATGCCCATCCAAAATCGATCGGATGGCATCGGGCATCGGATCATTGAAATCATCTCCATCTACCAACACCGTATAAATACCACTGATACTCCCATGTCCATGCGGCTGTGGCCCACATCGCTCCAGCAACCGAGGTAACAAGGCATATACGCTAGGCGGATAGCCTTTACTTGTGGGCGGCTCCCCCACCGCCAATCCGATTTCCCGTTGGGCCTGTGCCACTCGGGTTAAACTATCGAGCATCAACAAAACTTTTTTCCCTTGGGAAGCAAAATACTCCGCGATTGTGGTTACTACTTTCGCTCCGCGGATTTTCATAAGCGGGGATTGATCACTCGTAATCACCACCACAACAGACTTGCGCAGCCCTTCTGGCCCCAGTTCATTATCCAAGAACTGCCGTACCTCACGGCCCCGTTCTCCAATCAGCCCGATCACATTGATATCAGCGGCGCTCTCTTTAGCGATGCGCCCCAACAGGACGCTTTTTCCTACACCAGAACCTGCCATGATGCCGATCCGCTGCCCCTGCCCCATGGTGAGTAACCCATCTAACGAACGAATCCCCAGCACCAGCGGTTGACTGATTTTTTCTCTCTCCAAGGGGTTAGGGGCCAACCGATGCAAGAACTCATGGGCACATCCAGGGGGGATCGGAAGTTTTTTGCCGGAGATATCCTCCATAAAAGGGCTGATCACATGGCCCAAGAGGAAATTCCCCACCGGGATTTTGTCGTACATGTGCTTGGGTGTAATCTGCGCCCCCGGGGCAATACCGGCTAAATCTCCATAGGGCAGCAACAATGCACGCCCGCCTCGAAAACCCACCACCTCCGCTAAGACCCCCTCATCGGGGTGCATGGGGGACTCGAGCCGGGCCAACATCGACAATCGACTGTTGGGCATTACAGCCTCAATACGAGTTCCCACAATGTCCAACACTTTACCGCTGGGATTCCATGCAATGCTCTTTAATTTGGTTTGCCACTCACTTTTGCTCAAAATTTTGATTTGTCTTGTGGCAGCTGAAGGTTCGGTCATGTGGGTTTCTCGATGGAGTCCAAAATGTGAATATCGGAATGGGCAATCAAGTCTGATATAATTTTCCGAATGTCGCTCTCCAGTGTGGTAGTTGCAGATTCCACCCGAAATTGCCCTGCAGAAAATCCGTCTTTTGCTACCAGGGAGTTTCTATATTTGAATCCCTCAAGAGATTGCAATTTTTCATA
>CANIBL010000001.1 GCA_947466225.1 Deltaproteobacteria bacterium | reverse complement strand
GCCAGGTCTCCAGCTTTTCTCGCTACCACGTCTCTTCTTTGTGCAGAGGAGAAGAAAACGAGAGCTTGGGAAAAATCCAAGTATAAGACACGGGCAGCCAGATAGAAGGGTGGCCGTGTCTCCTTCTTGGATTTTTTACAAACTCTCGTTTTTCTTCAAGCCTCCGGCAAGGAGGGGTTTGGGGAAACTGCGCAGCTGGTTCCCCAATAAAACGCGCACACTATGAAACTTTAAGGAGCCCCTATGATAGCAGCAGCTACGGTAACCCCCGATGCTTTGTTAACCGAAGAAAACTACGATGCCAACTACCTACGGTTTAACGACCGACAAGCGGGTGTGAGCCTCGTCTATGATTTGGAAGAAGAACGCTTCTACTACAACGTGTATTGCATGGATTTGGTGCTAACGAAGGAGCTTTTCTCGGTAGAGTGCGAATTCTTAACAGATGCGCTAGAATTGGTGCATCAAGAATTCGGAACATGGGAGCTCGTTTCGTATGAGAAAAAAGGCTGTTCAGATTGCGCGGCTAAGTGACGTTTTCCTTATGGTTTCGTTGGCCTTTGCTCACTGTGCATCTGGAGCTACAGCTCCAGATTTGCTCTCCACCTGGTTTCCTCTTGCTACCTCCCCCTCTTGCAAACCACTCACGCCAACGCGTCTCAATACCTACGATATTGCAGACTCCCAGTTGACCCAACTATTGCAAGACACCCGAACTGCCATTCAACAGCGAAAATCCGGAGCACTGACCGCACTGTTTCATCCTCGACTCACCATGCAAGTGGAGATGCTAGCGAAAGTCTTCGAGATTGAAAAGAACACAGTGGGGGTCAAACATGAGGTATCGGATTACCAATTGTGGGCATTGCGACCCCAAGAAAAGGATCACAATCGCGTTCTATGCGAAGAAGAACCGATCCTCATCGATACGCTATATGGGTATCCGCTTCAGATGGGCTATTGGATTCAAACTTCAGGCTCTGAGGATTTGGGACGTTTCTTTGTCTTGTTGGTACACGATCGTAGCACGTGGAGAATCGGAGGCTTTCGGTTTCAACGTTGGACGTATTTGAAGAAAAATGCCGAGGATTGGGCAGTGGCTGCTGATGCGTCGGATCGAGAAAAGCATCCGGTGTTGGCATTTTTTCAACGAGATCTGGCGCAAAAATTACTTGCAGGCGAAACACGCTTTACCTTGCCTCAGCCAGAAAGATGGAAAGAAGTACAGGGTCAAACCTTTTCAACGTTAGCTTTTGAAACTCGTGTACAAAAAGCGCTGCAGGGGGATAAAGCCGTGTATATCGCGACGGCTTTGTCGCCAAAGGGCCACTCGCTGTTGCTGCGATTTGGGATGGATCGAGAATGGTCTTCGACGGAAATTCGGAGTCACTGTGAGAAGGTTGCAAAAAAATTCTGGGTAGACCCCGAATTTGCCTTTCTCCAAGGCATGCGATGTGGCTATGTCTTCCCGAAGGAGTCTCGAGAGAAAGACGGCGTGATGGGCAGTGTGTATGTCGAGAGGGACCTGTAGTGCTACGCCACTTCAATCGAGGGGGATGCCCGTACGGCCGAAGCGGCCTGGGCATGACGGATTTCTCGTCGGGATATGTAGGCCGCTCGTCCCTTTTCGTCATCCCCAGCGACCTTTTGTCGCGTCGGGGATCTCCCTCGTAATTTCCCGTCATCCCCAGCGACCTTTGGTCGCGTCGGGGATCCCCCTCGATTGAAGATGTGCCTTATTGTTCCGTTTTAACATACCAAGCGGTATAGGCATCCACGGTGTGCAATGTAGTTGCGATCTTCATCTGCAGGGTCCCCAACTTTTCCAATAGCGTTTGTTCCTGAGTTGGTGCTGCACTTAGCTTCAGTGCAGTGAGTATACCCGCTGTAATGGCCGCGCCAGCTGCGAGAATCCCGAATCCGAGGGATATTTTTCCTTCAAGTTTTCCAGCGTGTTCCAGTTTGAATTTGTTGGACTCAATTTTTATTTTATTGGGCTGAATTTCTACATACTTCGTATTTGGATTATCAAAAGCGGTGTTTTGTTTCATCGATTTGAAGTCTTTCTCGATAATGGTTGTTTTTACTCCATCTAAGTAGTCTAAGAATTTGGCATTTCGTTCGATTTGTATCTGTCGGCTTTCATATTCCGGTGCATATTTGGCGACAGGTAAAAACTTTCGAATCCCATCTTGAGAAAAAGTAGTTTTAACCTTCGCTTGAAAAGATTTAAAATTCCCCTTTAAGGCCTCTGCTCTTGAGGCGACCTGTTTCGGCGGTTTTGCATCGATTACCACCCAGTTTTCCCCATTCCACATTAAATTGGCTGGATTGAGATCCTGATAAACCATAAGGCCTTTTGACATTCGTTGAAACAACCCATGTTGAAGGTCATTTAGCATTTTTTGGGTCTTAAAAAAGTCCCCTGTCTCAAGGGCTTTTTTAAGTGTAACTCCATCGATTCGATCTTTGATTACAACGGGGATGTCTTTTGCATAGAACAAGTCGCCAGCAGGATTCACTGGCTTTCCATTATGCATTCCACTAAATTCCCTTACTGTTGCAGCATCTGCAGTCATCGGATTGTTAAAACCCTTTTCCATGCTTTTAGCCACACCAATGTCCTCAGCCGCAAATTTCGCCTCGATTTTACGTAACGCATTCTGATCTGCTTTACTTATAACTAGCTTTTTTGTTGTATTGTCAAATTTAATAATTTTTTGTTCCCGATTTGGACCCTCCACGGCAAAAGCGGTGCCTTGGCTGCCTGAGCCTAGTGGGCGGGTGTTGCCTCCCTCTAATACAGAGTATTTCACTGCTCCATCTGTCTTAATAGCGGCTACTGTGTAACCATTTGGTAGCTGATATCTAACGCCATCAAAAATGACAACTCTTGAGCCAACTTCTCCTAAAGCGGGACTTTTTAGTTGCGCTTCTGTCAATGCTTTTGGGGACTCCATATTTGAACTTGTTGATGGTTTTATATAGTGAATGCGAGATAGGAAAAATTTCCCTGCTGCTACAACCGAAACCGTACCTAAGATTACTGCGACTCCAATCAGTCCGTTTGCTGCGGTGATCGCGTCGCTATTGCCACTCGATTCCCCTCCAGTTGTGCTATCTGTCGTTCCGTCTGTGGAGGTCGTATCTATCTCGCTATTGCTGTCACTGCTGGACTCGCTATTGCTGTCACTGCTGGACTCGCTATTGCTGTCACTGTTGGACTCGCTATCGATATTCGTCTGAGATCCTGTGGGATCCATAACGTGCTGCTGGGCTTCTTGTGCCAAGAGATCCAATGCGGTGGGGTCGGAGAGTGGAAGCTCGGCTAGATCTGTTAGCAAGTAGGACAAGGCAGCATCATTCAATGCAAGCAACGTACCCATCGCCGCTTGCGCTTTATCATTATGTGCATTTGTGTAGAGGGTTTGCAGCTGCGTAAAGATCCTTCGCATGGAAGCAAGATCACTGGGAATTGTCTGTTTGAGTTTGGCAATCTCTTGGTTGATGCTGGCACTTTGGGCGTCTGTTTGGTCGATTTGTACGATTTGTTGCTGGCCTGTAGGTTGGCATTGCGTCTGCTGACAGGTGGAAATATCAACTGTGTACGTGCCTTTTTCTGGCAAGGGGAGTACTTCTTGATCTCGTGCCGTATTTACGTCGGTGCAGTTTCCGCTGCTGGCTTCACAAGCTGTGATTTTTCGAGAGTCTGATGTATCCGTGGACTGGGGGTCGAAGGTAACCACCACCGCATTGGGTTGTGCCGCAAACTCGACTTTGGGTGGGGGAGAAGCCGATGCAGTAGGGCCAGGGGCGCTGGAGTTGGAGGTTTTACAAGAAAGTCCAAATAGGAGTAGAAGATAAAGCTGGATAGAGAGGCGCATGGGGTTCCCCTACGATTGCGGGAGATGCCCAGACGGCCGAGCGGCCTGGGAATCACGTAACATCTCTATGGTAGGGGATTTGGCTTACAAAACCAACGGGGCTGTCAATTTTTTTCGCACTACTTCGGTCCATTCATTCAAAATTTTATTTCGGAATATGGGTTTGTCCCAATCTTTTACCAACACATCCACTTGGGCTTCTGTTACCGGTAGCACAGAAAGCGCTGCGATATCTGCTTTTGTCGGAGTCGGTTTTGCCGCCAAAAGTTGTTTCCATGCTTTTTTCAATTCCGTATGCATGTCCACATGTAAAATTCCGATTAGATCGGCAATGATGGCTTTGCGACGCAAATTTTTTGCAATATCAAGGGTGAAGGTAGGCGCTGGGGTGACAAAAGGATTGAGCACCAATGCACGAGACCCTACCAGTTTGTACGCTTCTGGGTTTACAGCCATGCGTTCGAGGGCCGCAAATGTCGGGCCTTGAGGGTCTCCCTTTTTCAAGAGAAGCACTGCTTGAGCCTCTGGGCTCAATATATATTCGATGAAGCGCTGGGCTTGTACTTCATGTGGTGTGCCTTTTAGAATGGCCACGGGATCGGAGTTAAATAAGGTCTGTCCAACTGGTAAGACAAACCCCAAATTTTTTTCTCCTAACAAGTTGATTTTTGCCATGGCATAAAAGTCTACTGCAATGGCAGAGACTACTTCTCCACTCACTACGGCCTTAATCGGATCGGAGCTGGATTGGGTAAATTGCTTGGTATTGGCTGCCATCAAGGTCAGGGTTTCCCAGCCTTGTTGCCATCCAAGTGCTTCGAGGATGATGAGGTCCATCATAAGAAAGGAGCTGGAGCGTCGTGGATCCGTCATGCTGAGTTGATCGTAAAATGCCGGTTGCCCTAAGTCTTGCCATACCTGTGGCGCTGGTAGTTTGCGCAGTGCGAGCACTTGCTTATTATAAAAAATCCCGAAGGCAGAGAGAGCGGAGCCGACCCAGCCGGGATTCTGTATCCGCATGCCGTTCAGGGTCTCTGGGATTTGATGACGTAGTGGTTCTGGCAAGGTGAAGGGAACCAAGAGGCCCTCTTGTTGCAACTCTTGGAATGAAAGCTCTCCGCCGCCCCAGAATAGATCCACCCCAATGAGGCCTTTTTCTGCGCGGGCTCGAATAAACCGTAGGTCATTTTCGGCGCCCCCTTGGTCGATCCACTCCACATGGATGGGGGTATGGTATTGCGCTGCGTAGGCTTTTTCAAATCGAGGTATCAGCTCGTCTTGAATGGATTTTCGATGCGGGGAAATGATGGTGAGGGTGTCAGAGGCGGATAGTGCGAAGGGAGAGAGACATAACCAGGCACAAATCAAGTTGCGCGGCGAAATCATTTTTCCTCCGGTAGATCTTTGATATCCTTGAATAATGAATCCAAAGTTCCCGGTTTCCGCCTACCTGTCAAGATCAATATCTAGATAACCCCAATGGCTTGCCGCACTTCATGAAGAAAGGCTTGGGCTTTCGGGCGGGCTTTCTCTGCCCCTTGGGTTAAAATGGAATCAATCTTGGCTGGGTTTTCGATTAGCTCTGCGTAGCGGGCTCTCGGCTCTGCGAGGGCGGCATCGACTAGGCTAAATAATTCGGCTTTTACCTCGCCCCATCCCATACCGCCTTGTAGGAGGCGTTCTCGCAGAGAGGCCGTTTGGGTCTCGGTGGCAAAGGCGCGATAAAAGTGGAAAATGGGTGCGGTTTCTGCGTCTTTTGGATCTTCGGGGCGAGAAGAGTCTGTGACGAAGCGGTTGATCAAGGTCCGCAATTTTTTAGGGCTCTCAAAGAGCGGGATGGTATTTTGGTAGCTTTTGCTCATTTTGCGACCATCCAGTCCTGGCAACACCAAACCGGATTCGGCTTCTGGTTCGGGCAGCGTAAACAGAGAAACCCCATAGCGGGTATTAAACGCTTGTGCAATGTCGCGCGCCATTTCTAGATGTTGAAATTGGTCTTTGCCCACCGGCACTTTGTGGGCTTGGAATAGCAAGATATCGGCCGCCATTAGCACAGGATAGGCGTAGAGACCGGCATTGATGCCGTGATCAGAATCATGGTGCTTTTCTAGGTTAAGATCCCGTTGGGCTTTGTAGGCATGGGCTCGGTTGAGGAGGCCTTTTGCCGTACAACAGGTCAAAATCCATTGCAATTCGAAGAGTTCGGGTACATCTCGTTGCCGATAGAGGGTCACTTGGTCGGGATTCAATCCAAATGCCAACCAGGTAGCCGCGACTTCGTACACGTACTGTCGAACCGAATTCGCGTTATATAAGGCGTTGATAGCATGGTAGTCGGCAATAAAATAGTAATGATCCCACTGGAGATTCTGACTGGCTTGGATCGTAGGCCGTATGGCGCCTAAATAATTGCCGAAATGCGGGGTGCCCGTTGGCTTGATTCCCGTTAAATAAATTTTCTTTTGCATCCCATGCCCCATTTGTCCGGATCGTGCTTGTGTCCGCAACTTATACTGATCCGCGGGGGGTTGGCAACTGCCTTTGCCCTCGATTTGGGCAAAAAGGAGAGGAACGGAGGGGGGATCCCCCTTCCATGTCGAGACTCTTAGAATCCACGAAGAACTTGTACAAGCTCGCGATAAGTACGTTCGATTTCTACAAATGCATTTCTGCGAGCATGACGGCGAAAAGCTTCTTCTAGTTTTGCTACAGCACATTGTAGGTTCACTTCGAAAGCACGTACACGAGCTCTGTTGTGATGAGAGCGAAGGGCGCGTTCTAGCGCACGAGCGTCAGCAGATACTTTTTCCAATAGAGGACGAAATTGTGAGTGGGTAACAGCAGCCGCAGCACGTGCTTCGCGGGAAAGACGTTCAGATAAGCGGATCGCTTCTTCATGATGACCCAAAACGGAAACGGTAGCGTTGCTGGTTAAAGAAACCAAGTTGAATTGTTGTTGTTGGGCAACATCATGGTGACCGTGGCGGCCATGGTGGCCATGGTGGCCATGGTGGCCATGGTGGCCATGGTGGCCATGATGGCAGTGGTGATGACAGTGATGACGGTGATGACGGCCGGGGAAAGAAGATACTTCGTTAGCAGACAAAGTAGGGGCAAGTAACATTGCTACGTATGTAGCGATACCAAGAGCGAAGCGCATGTGAACTCCTCCGAAAAAAATTGTAAAAATCAGATATTCTTATGGGTAGAGTAATCCCCTCTTTTTTTTTCGAAAAGAAATTGCTTGCGGGAGAAAAATTTAATGAGCGGCGGCTAGTTTTACTTATGGCTTTCTCATATGGGCTGGGAAAACCACCGACAAATCTCTTGCTGTCGAGCAAATAACACGGTACTTCCAATTTCTGTTTAGATGACCAAACCGTTGATACACATAGTTTTTATGGGGGTCGTTTTGATGAGATATATTTTTTCCTGTGTATGGATGTTCTGTCTCCTGCATTCAGCCTTCACATTTTCGGCTGCCCAGCCAACGGATCAAGACACGGTTGAAATGCATCGACTGCGACGCGCCTCTCAGTCTCGTTCTTCTGTTTCTCGAATTAGCAATTACTCGGAAGTCCCTCTTTACTCGGAGGATCGGATTCCGATTCTGAAAATGACTCGTGAAAAGTTATTGCAATTTTTTCAAGATAAAACACGTTTTCCGTTGATTCAGAAAGCAAAGATAGAGGCGGGTCCTGCCAATCTCATTCCACCTGGAGATGAGGCTATCGTGCAACTTACACAAGCAGCTGAAGAGTGGGTCATTCAACCTGAAGTGGAATCCTTACTTAGACTTCTACTAACAGACGACGATGCACAAGAGATGATGGATTCGTTTCATTTATTTTATTTTGATGCAAAATTTTTCGAACAAATTGCCCTGGAGGAAGAGAAAAAAGGGGATCGCGCCTACAACAGAGAGCGCAAGCATCATCAGCAAATTTTCTCGTTGTTACCCATTTTTCTGGTGGTAGTGGCAATTGGCACAACCATTTATTTTCTTACAATTAACAAGGATAACCCTGATGCCATGCTTGGATTTTATATTATGGCAGGCGGCATCAGTGGTGTGTGTTTGGGTGTGCTGGGGGTTTTGTCTTATCGTGCTGTGCGAGAAGACAATAGAGAGGTAGTGATTGCGCAAGCGATGCACACACGAGTACAAGCAGCCCAAGCAGTAGAAGGGGAGCTAGTAGAGGTTTCTGAAGAAGCGCCACTACTCGTCACGAGCGAAGAAGATGAAGCCATCGCTTGCTTACAGGGGAAAAGTCGAATCTTACGGGCTTGTTTGTTGAAGCGAAGATTTCATCAACAAGTGAAACTATTGCTAGAAAGGCACGGCCTTCACATCGTAGATCAAATCTTTTCCCTGGCACAGGAAGTACGCGTCGATATGCCAATCGAACTTGTCGACGTCGCTGTACTTTAGTTTTTTACTTTGTGACCTGAAAGGGTGCCAAGCCCATCATACGCAGCATATTTGTAGAGATCGTGTAGGGTAGGATAATTGAAAACTTCTCCGATCACATCGGAGAGGGTTTTCTTTTCTTTCACCAATGACAAACCATAATGGATCAATTCTGAGGCCTGGGTTCCAATGATATGAACGCCCATAATTTGCTGGGTATTTGGGGTAAAGACCAATTTGAGAAACCCTGATTGAGCCCCCATAATGGTACCCCGCGCCATATCGGAGTATCGGGCTTTTCCCGTGCAGCATCCAGTTGCATTGCCATCTTCCTCCGTGATTCCTACCATGGACACTTCTGGAATCGTATAAATTCCGTAGGGGACGACGCTGGCAATATGTTGCAAATCCTGAGTATGAAACATATGGGCTACCGCTACACGTCCTTGGTCCATGCTCGTACTGGCCAAGGCTGGGAATCCAATTACATCCCCAACAGCGAAAATATGGGGTACCTCGGTACGATAGGTAGCGTCTACCTCTACGGTTTCTCGTTTTCTTATGGGCACACCGGCTTTTTCTAGTGCTAAGGTTTTGGTGCAGCCGCTTCTACCTGCAGCAAAGAGAAAACTTTCTACCGACAAGTTCTTTCCCGTTTTCAGCTGTACACATACGCCTGCAGCCTCTCGAGAAACCGATTCCAATGCGGTATTAAATAGAATTTCGATTTTGCTCTTTTGCATCTGCATCACCAACTCTTTGGTGATGTCTCCGTCTACATGGGACAAAATTTTGTCTCTGTCGTTCACCAAATATACCTGGGTACCCATTGCAGCAAAAATCGTGGCATATTCGCATCCGATCACACCAGCGCCCACGATGCAAAGAGAGGCTGGGATTTTTTTTAGGGAGAGAATGCTATCGGAGTCGTGGATGGTATCGCCATCGAAGGGGATCGAGGAAGGATGAAAAGGATAGGAGCCGGTTGCGATGAGGATGAAGGTGCCGTAGATGCTGGTCGTTCCTACGCGTATGGTATGGGGATCTTCAAAAGACGCGCTGGCGTGATAGAGATCCACCTTATGGCGTTCGAGATTGTCCTTAACTTCTTTGCTGAAAGTAGCGCAGACCTGGTTCTTGCGGAAGAGAAAATCCTCGATGGTGGTACTGCGCAAAAATGTTCGGTCTACACCATAGAGTCCATTTTCGTAGGTGGCAGAGAGAAAAAGGGCGGTCTCCTTCAGCGTTTTGGATGGAAGGGTGCCCGTATGGACCCCAGCTCCGCCGAAGACAGATTCTTTTTCTACGAGTGCAACGCGATGTCCAAAATACGCTGCCTTTACAGCGGCTTTCTCGCCTGCCGGCCCACTCCCGATTACGATGAGGTCGTATTTCTTCATGGGTAGAGTATAGCACGATGTTGTTTTATTACTGGTGTCTGGTTGTTACTGGGGAACCCTCTTGCTTGCTATCCGACTCTTGCCTGAGGCAGGGAAGAAGAAAGCTCTCGTTTCTCTCCAGCCTCCCGCAAGGAGGGGTCTGGGTAAACTGCGCAGCTGGTTCCCCAGCAACAACCAGAGACTGGATCAGTGGGCGCCCGTTTGCTTGGAGGGGGTTTTCTTTTGCACCAGCCGTTGGGTTTGCTGTGCGGCGCTGTTTTTCATGCGCTCAATAAAAATACGACAACAATTTCGACAGGTTAAGTCGGGCTTTTGAATGCCGCGATAGGCTTGATGGAGTAGGCAAATTATCATAATGAGTTTTATACCTGGACGGAGGAAAGAGCGGCAACTTAATTGCGAAAAAATCCGGCAATACACTGATACTACTGAGATAATGCATCTGTATTTATCAGGGTATTTTACTGGATTTCAGGAGAAAACGGCAAAAAGTGGTGGCGAGAGAGAGACTTGAACTCTCGACCTTTGGGTTATGAATCCAACGCTCTAACCAGCTGAGCTACCTCGCCCACCCAAAAGCACCCACCATGGATAGTGAGTTTGAAGGAAAATGTCAAGGACAGCCTGAAGCAAAAATCCTTACTTTCTAAAATCGCGGTAAGTATCTTCCGCCTTGGTTCGGAGGCGAAACTGTCTTTTTTGTTTTTCTTTGCATATAATTGTATGGACTTACAAGGTGGTTTTCGCCATCGGTTTTTCTTATACGTAATACGGAGAGTGTCTCATGGTACGAAGTTTGACGAAAGTATGGAGTGTCGGTGCCGTTGTTGGGTTTGCTTCTGCTGCATATGCAGATTTGAACTTGGATGTAGCGGGAAAAGCGGGTCATCGTTGGTCTACGGTAAAGCCAGTTGAAGGCGATTCTACTTTCCGCGGTGCCAATGAATATACTGTGTCTAGTGGATACCGAATTTTCGATCTACCCATTGCTGTAAGCGGTGATTTCGGTGTTGTGACTAACAACACGAAAGACATTTCCAATGATGTCTATAAAGTGACTTCTTCTTATGGATACGAAGTTGCGGCTGGCGTAAAAGCTTGGGTTCCCGCTTCTTTCTTGTTGCAAACAGTCGGTACAAGCCGCGCTGTACCGTATGCAAAAGTAGGGCACACCCTGTTCTCCAAGTACACGACAAAAGGAGAAGTGGAGTTTGCCGGTACTACCACTACTGTACCTACCGTTAACTCTACTTCTGATGGTTTTAACTACCATGTGGGTACCGCTGTTGCCGTTACAGACAGCGTCGGTGTAACAGCAGAATACATGTACACAGCTCGTAGTGAGAAATCTAAGGTAAGCACTGCAGGGGAAGATGTAACCATGAAAAACCGCGTGCGTACTCATGCGGCTTTGATTGGCGCTGAAGTAGCGCTGTAATTTGTTTGCCCGTCATGCCCAGACTGCCTCGCTCGCTGGGGATGAGGTGATACAAGCCAGTATTTGGCTATCGAATCACAGCCTCTACTAGCTTCATTACTTTCAGATGTCCTGCAAGGCTCAGGTGGAAGCAGTCCGCTGCTAGATCCTCGGCCTCAAGCTCCAATGCCTCTGTTGCAGCGATCCAGTGCACAGTAAGCGAGCTATGCTTTTTCCCCCACGTCGCTTGCATGGTCTCGACTTCTTTCTTACCTGTTTCTCGATAGTTTCGAATGGCCTGAGATAAGTTTCCTGTCACAGCTTCTATTTTTTGCTCTACCTCTCGTTTTCGTTTGGTTTCGCTGGCAAATAGACTGACCTCTTGTTGGGCCAGAAACTTTTGGGCAAAGAAACTGGGGCACATCCGAGCTGGGTTGGGGGGGATAAGATCGGCAAGGTAGGCTGCCACGGGAGGGGCTTTATCGAGAGCCGGTAAAGAGCCGGGATGAAAATGGGTATCTCGTAGCTGTTTGCACGTGGCCGCTGCGCCAAAGGCATGCACAGACTTGGCTTGAATCGCCGGCGAGAGCAGGAGTTGGGTTGCTTTATGAGGGCTTAGTACCCAGATCTGGGACCCAGATGGAGCCGGGTGCGCGCTAGCCAGTCGCTCCAATCCTTGTTTTAGCGCAGTGCGGTATTGATGCTGGGGTGAGGGAGCCGAGAGTGAGGCATAGCATAGATCCTCTATAGGGAACCAAACGAGTACGCGCTCGGGGACTTCGCCGCCAGTAGCAGCTAGCACGCGCTCTACTTGCATGGGGAACTGTGCCATGGAGTCGCCCATATGGGCTGCGAGCAAGATGTCATTTTCAGACAAGTTCAATTTCTTCCCCAGCAAGGCCCCCCAACTCAGAGCATCTTGGTTGTAGTAGAGCTGGGATAATCCTTGTACGAGGTATTTTACGCTCCAGTCGAGCCCGGTGAGGAACTCTTGCTGAGAAAACCAGAGGGTACGCGGTGCAGCGAAGGGAGGCTGAAATCCTTGTGTGGCCAACAGCTGCAAATCAGCGGGAGATATCGTATGAGTTGGGGGTGCCTCCAGCTGTTGCCAGACGGTGGTGAAGTCCAGTTGGTACTGGGAAGACGCAGCAGCACCAGTGGCATAGCGATCGCCAAAAATAGCCAAGCGGGGCGCACCCTTTGCATATGCAGTAAGTGCGACCAGGAAAAAACACCAAGCGGTTGATCTCATTTTATATCCCCCCTGAAAAAGACCAGCTCTGGGTTATACTACAGCATTGTAGCGGTAAGATAGCGGAGGAGAGGTTCGATGAAAACCAAGTCTGAGATCGTACAAAATTGGCTGCCTCGATATACAGGAACGGAGCTATCTGCCTTTGGTTCCTATATTCTACTCACAAATTTTCAAGAGTATCTGCGGAAATTCTCTGAACGATTTTCCTGCCCCATTCGAGGGGAGAACCGCCCCATGCAAACTTGTACCAATACAGAAGGGCTGACCATCATCAATTTTGGCATAGGATCCGCCAATGCCGCCACTATTATGGATCTTCTTTCCGCTATTCAACCAAAGGGGGTGCTTTTTTTGGGAAAATGCGGTGGCGTGAAGCATTCGACAGAAATTGGACACTTTATTTTGCCTACCGCTGCGATTCGGGGCGAGGGTGCCTCCAACGATTATTTCCCCCAGGATGTGCCGGCTCTCCCGTCTTTTAAATTGCACAAGTTTGTGTCGGAGAAAATTGTGGAAAAGGGGGTGGAATATCGAACCGGTGTCATCTACACCACGAACCGTCGCGTATGGGAGCACGACGAGGCATTCAAGGAAAAACTTAGGAAAATGAGGGTGTTGGCTGTTGATATGGAGACGGCCACCATTTTTATGGTAGGGCTTGCCAACGACATTGCCCGAGGGGCCTTGCTACTGGTTTCAGATTTGCCCATGACCCCAGATGGGGTAAAAACCGAGGCGAGTGATCAAAAAATTTCTTATCATTATGTCGATGATCATTTGGAAATTGGGATCCAGGCCATGACAGAGTTGGGTAGCAAAGGTGAGACAATCAAGCATTTCCACTTTTAATCCGGGCATGCCATCCGCTATAATGGCGGCCACTTGAACCCGAATCTTCCGAGAGAAAAGGACTGCAGAGAAAATGGCTGGACATAGCAAGTGGAAAAATATTCAACATCGCAAAGGCGCTCAAGACGCCAAGCGAGGAAAAGTCTTCACAAAAATCGCTGTAGAAATCACCGTAGCAGCAAAGCGAGCTGGAGGAAATCCAGAGGATAATCCGGCCTTGAGAGCAGCGTTGGCCAAGGCGAAAGCAGCCAATATGCCAAAGGAAAACTGTGACCGTGCCATTAAGAAGGGGTTGGGTGACCTTAATATGGACTCCTACTCCGAAAAAACCTATGAAGGGTATGGACCCGGTGGTGTTGCGCTTCTGGTAGAGTGCCTCACCGATAACGTGAACCGAACGGTAAGCAACGTACGGCACGCCTTTAGTCGATCAGGGGGGAACCTCGGTACCGATGGTTCTGTGGCCTGGATGTTTAAGCGAATGGGGGTATTGGTCTACGAGCGCAAAGAGATCCCCAATATCGAGGCATTGTATGAGGCTGCGTTGGAGAACGGAGCTGAAGATATTCGAGAAGAAGAAGAAACCATCGAGATTCTTTGTGCCCCAGAAGATTTCCATATTCTGCAAAGCAAGGTGTTGCCCATAGCGCCAAATCCATTGGCAGCAGAACTTTCCTACATTCCAGAAAATTCAGCTGATCTAGATGCAGACAAAGCTGTTTCTCTGACGAAGTTGATTGATCTTTTAGAAGATGATGATGACGTGCAGAACGTGTACCACAATGCCAATTTGGAGGCATAACCGGAAAGGAGAGTCGAAAGATGGATATGGGGCAAATTTCCGGCTACTTATTGTCGATTCCTGCATGTGGCGCTCTTTGGATGCAATGGCAACAGAACCGTTCGTTGCAGAAAAAAGTGGCCCATACGGAACAGCTATTTCAAAAGCGTACCCAAGAGTTGGAGCGTGTCCAAAAAGAATGGGAAACCAGCCTGGGGTTGGAAAAAGGCCGACAGCAAAAATGGGCCCAAGTAGAAAAGCAGCTTAAAGAGGCAAAGGCTCGAGCGCAAGAAACCTTGGATCAACAAGCTGGTTTGAAAGCGGCACAGGAAAAAGTCCTGCGAAGTTTGTCAGAAAAAGTGGAGGACAAAGAGAGCCAAATTTCTACTCTGGTGCAGCAGTTAAAGGAGCAAGATCTGCTTGTACAGCTTGCACAAAAGAAAGCCAAAGAGGCAGAACGTGCAGCGGCCACTCAAGTGGCGCAAGCAGAGGAGCAGATCAAATCCAGTGTCAAAGGGCAATTTCATGAGATCAATACCTTGCGAGCCGAGAATCGCAAGCTAGAGGCTCAGTTGCAACAAATGCAGAAAAAAGTAGCCACGAGTACCGTAGATGTAGAGCAAGAAAAGAGACTCAAGAAACAATTGGCTCAATATCGATACTTCAACCAAACCGTGTCGAGCCAACGCGAAATGCTAGAAGAGCGATTGCAAAATTGGGAAACCGCGTTAAAAGGTTTAGCTACGGCTGTTTGTACAGAAAAGCATGTGACAGCCCCAGCGGCTCTTGGGCCCTTGGTCGGTACAGCCCTTGAGCTTCTTCATCAGAGTCAACTGGTAGACGACGAAGCGTTTGCCCCTCACGGAACTCACGTTTATGAATCAACCGTTGCCCCCTGATCTATGGGAGGTGTTGCGTGCCCGTTTTTCCCCGGCTCGTCAACAGCGTATTTTGGATGTCGTAGGCAAAAGAACAGCTCACGTTCGTCTCGTGCTGCAGGATGTACATTTGCCCCACAATATTTCGGCATGCTTGCGTTCTGCCGAGGCCTTTGGTGTCTCTCATTGTGATATCGTTCGAATCAAACCTTCGCGTTTCAAACCTTCAGGGGCGGCACGTGGGGTGGAGTCCTGGCTTCAGGTGCAAGCTTATTCGAGTATTCCCGAGTGTGCAGCCATTTTGAAGGCATCTGGGTATCACATTGTGGCTGCCATCCCTCGTCAAGAGGCGGTAGTGCTCGAAGCCGTTCCCATAGATAAACCCCTTGCGGTGCTTTTTGGCAATGAGCATGCCGGTGTGGATCCCCAGTGGAATGACTATATCGATGGATATTTTACGATCCCCATGTGCGGTATGGTCGAGAGTTTAAATATCTCCGTTTCAGCTGCTGTTTCCCTTTTCTCGCTTACGCAACGTATGCAAGCGGAGTTGCCCCCAGAGACGTACTATCTCTCTCAAGTTCAGCAACAAGCGTTGTTGGGGGAGTGGGTGTCTCGACAGCTGCCGAGGAGCTGGGAAATGGAATATGATCGATATAAGAGGGGGGTAGTCTGACTTTTTTTACAGGGGAAACTGCGCAGCTGGTTCCCCTGTAAACGTATGAGGTATAATACCCTCAACCCCAAAGGAGGAAGATATGTGGTTTCACAGCCTCTTTTTTATGTTGGCAGGTTTTTGCCTTGTAGCCGCCTCTCTGTCTCAAAAAAAGCCTTCGCCGAAGGAGGTGGCCCCCTTTACCTCAGCAGATATTCCGCCTCGCGCTTTGTCCGAGTACCTGGCGCAACCAACTGTAAGCAATGGGGTATTTTCCTCTGAGTCGGAGTCCTACTTCTTCTTAGCTCCCATGGAGCCCACGGCAACTACGCCCTATCAATATGAGTTGCATCGACTTTCCCTGACTCAGGCAAAAGTGGACTCTCTCTTTCGGTATGACAGCCAATTTCCCGTCCAAAGCTTGCTTTTTACGGATTCAGAAGAAACTGGGTTTATCTTTCTTTCTTTCGATCAGTGGACCCCTTTTCCTGTAGGTCCAGCCCATTTCACTGCTTTTTCTCTCGAAAACCCGGAGAAGCGGTTATCGGGAGAGGGTAGTTTTACTCTGGTAGCGAATGAGAGTTCGGCTCGTATCTTCGAGTACCAAAAACAAGATTTTTGGGAAATCGACATTACAGCGCAGCAGTCGCGTCGGGTGAGTGTTGCCATTCAATCAACGGAAACACCCCTTGCAAGTACGACGCAATCTCTCTCATTGTGGGTGTTTCGGGCAGACCCAGCAGAAGAGGCCCGTCATATGCGATTGTATAATGGGACGCGATTGGTGGAGAGTGAGTTTCCCCTCAACAAAGGAGAGAAAGTGGTATATCACGGGGGGAAAATAGCCATTCTCTCTCAAGATGCGACCTCTCACCGGCGCATGATCCAAGAAATGCCAAAATGGACAGGCAAGAAGCAGCAGATCCTTCGGTATTTGCTTCCCGTGGAGAAGGAGGCAAGCCAAACTTGCTTTTCTTTGCCGCTGCATGCTGTGTTGCAATATGGTACTTCGAGCCATCAGTTGGACGTGGTGCAATATGAGAAAGGGACTGTGCTTGGCGTGGACACAATTTCAACGGGGGAGTCAGTTGAACGGGTGCATGTATCTCCCGATGGTCGTTACTATGTGGTAACGCTACTTCATGGGCAGCAACGACGCCTCGCCATTTTTTCTTTTGCTACGTTGAAATGGTCTCACACTAGGGTTCTATAGTCATTTGTTCTAACAAAATCAAGACTTACGTCGATTCAAGGCTTTCACGTTGTCTCGGTCTAGTGCGACCAAAATCCCTATAGCAGAACATGCGGTCAGCAATGCTGACCCCCCATGGGAAAAAAACGGCAGAGGTACCCCTACCACAGGAAAAATCCCGATTACCATGGCCACATTGATGGCAAATTCTACATACATAAGAGAGGCCATCCCAATGGCCAAGAGAGCATGAAATCCATCTCGACACCCACGAGATATCTCCAACGCAATGTAGGCAAAGATGGTGAACAACACAAAAACCAGTATACATCCCCAAAAGCCTTGCTCTTCGGCAAATACGGAAAAAATAAAGTCTGTTTGACGGGCAGGGAGGAATTGCAATTGTGTTTGGGTCCCTTGCTGAAAGCCTTTCCCCCAAAGCCCGCCGCTTCCAATGGCAATCAAAGATTGAATCGAATTATACCCCGACCCCATGGGATCCAAGCTTGGATCAAGAAAATTCAGAATACGCAATTTCTGGTACGGCCGCAGCAGTACAAACCACCCACTACAAGCCAGTAGCAGGATAGATAGCAACATACTAAACGCCATACGCATGCCAATCTTAATGCGTACAAAAGCCAACTGGCAAAACCCGATTCCCAAGGCAACCCCAGCAGTACCAAAATCAGGTTGTTTAAAGATTAAGATAAAAACGAGAATAATCGTAAAAAAAATCGGGGCAATTTCTCGTAATGTATAGTGATCCCGCGTGCGACTGTGGGTAAAGAATTTGGCTACCGCAAAAGCTACGGCCATTTTTGCCAGCTCAGAGGGCTGTCCCCCAATGGGGCCGATATGCAACCATCGTTGGGCTCCCCCTGCGATGCGACCCATCACCAACACCACCACCAAAGCCACCATTACCGCTATCAACAAGGCATATGCATAGCTATGAATCAATCGAAGGGGCAAAATCCATCCAAAAAAGAGAAAGAAAGCCACTCCCAAACAGAGATTTTTCACTTGCCCATAAAAAGCACTGGAGGCAGCGGTTGCACTGTATAAGTTGTATAATCCCATGCACGACATCACGACTAATAAGCCAAACAGCATCCAGGTATGATGCGTACCTGCATTTTTGAGCTGAGGTTGAAACAAATCGGTTTTATTGTACGACATGGGGCTTCTCGGTGGCTTGCATCGGGTGAGACATCGCTTTCATACGCTTGGCTTTGAGTTCCCAATATCCTTGAATGATTTTCTTTGCAATGGGAGCCGCAGCAACACCACCGCCCCCCGTCCCATCGTTTTCACTTAAAATTGCCAAGGAAATTTCGGCTCCCTCTATAGGGGAAAAAGCGCCAAATATTGCATGTTCTTGCCACTTCATGCTCACTTCATTTTTACGATGTCGGTATCGTCCCAAATTTACGACCTGAGCCGAACCCGTTTTCCCTGCTACGCTAATCCCTGGCACATTGGCTTTGTGCCCCGTCCCTTTGGGGTCCATCACCACTTGGCCCAAATATTCTCGAATCATGGCAAAATTTTTCTGGGTGATAAAAGTTGCCGTTTTTTGCTTCACTGGATGTTGTTCAAATCGTTTCTGTCCCACATGATCTGTTACTTTTTGTACCACATAGGGACGCCAAACGGTGCCTCCATTAGCGATCGTGGCGTACAGACTTGCGATTTGAATGGGCGTTAAAAGATTTGCCCCTTGCCCAATCGCCATGGAAGGAATGTCTCCCAAGTTCCATCCAGATTTAAACAACTTGCGATGCCATGCGGTTGTAGGAATCAACCCCGGGTCTTCCTGATTGAGCTCAATGCCCAACTGCGCGCCCAATCCTAGGTCCATGGCATATTTGGCAATCCGCTCCACACCAAGGCTCAATCCAATGTTATAAAAAAACACGTCACAGGATTTCTTGAGCGCCTCAGCCAAATCTACCGTGCCATGCCCGGTTCGTTTGTAACAATGGAAAGGCTGATTTCCCAGTGTCATGACTCCATTGCAGAAAAAATGGGTTTTCGGTTGAATAATACCTTCTTCCAATGCCGCCAATGCCACGACTGGTTTATACACACTACCAGGGGCAAAGGATCCTCCTGTGGTTTTATCAAAGAGGGGCTTGTAGGGGTCTGCCAACAAGGACTCCCATTGATCATAACTAAGTGGTTCTTGGTACATGGCAGGGTCAAATCCCGGCTCACTGAGCATGGCCAGGACTTCTCCCGTTTGCGGGTTCATCACTACCACAGCGCCATTTTTACCTTTAAATGCTTGGGCTACAATCTTTTGTAGTTCGAAGTCGATGGTGAGTGTGAGGTCGGCTCCTGGTTGGGCTGCTTGCTCGGGTAGATTCCAATTTTGATTGGTTGATACCTGTCGTTGACGACCAAAGGCATCGACTTGAATAAATCGATATCCTCGTTGTCCCCGTAACACCTTCTCCCAACGTGATTCCAGACCATGCTTGCCCACCAAATCTCCAGGAAAATAGGGGTTATCTGGAGATGCAAGGTTTTCTTTTTCTAATTTATTCCCACTGATCTCTCCGATGTAACCTACCAAATGAGGGGGTGTATCTCCGGTATAGTCTCGACGAGGGGCAATTTCCACCTCGATACCTGGCAAATACAACTTGTGTGTTTGAATGAGGGAAACTTGATGCAACGTTAGGTTACGCAAAATCACAATAGGAAGAAAACGGGGGCGACTGCGGTTTTTCTTCAAGATGCTGTGAAACTGACTCTCCGGCACAAAAAGAATGTTGCTTAAAATCTGGATGGTTTTTTCTGGTTCCACCACATATTGGGGAATGTACACAAGGTCAAAGAAAGGCCGATTGCCCAAAATCAAGGTACCGTATCGATCAAAGAGCAGCCCTCTCGACGCGGGGATTTCAATCTTGCGCAACCGGTTGTTACTGGAAATTTGCCTAAAAGTTTCGCCTTTGTAAATTTGTAAGTACCACAACCGCATGGTGAGAACAAAAAATACGCATCCTACCACCGCAATGGCCCACGCATAGCGGGATACATCCACTGGGGTTTCTCGCTTTTTGGGGGAAAACTTCATCGAGTCAGCCTTTCTGTGTCTGTACCCATTGACTGAGTAAAATCGTGCCGACTACGATGGAAAGAAAAAATTTGCATCCCAACTCTCCCCAAAAAGATAAGGAGAAAGAAGACACCTCCAGTTGATAGGATTGCAGCAACATAAATTGAAATAGAAATATCAGTAGCTCCGTACAAAACACCGTGACAACCCATGTGGTGACATGGTGCCAAGAAAGATGGTGTCGCGTGGCTTGCAAGATGACAGCCAAGCCCAAATAAATCGAGAAGTAAAGCCCCATGGGCGTCGCAGAGTGCGTCTCCATGATGTAGGCAGCCAACAACGAAAGACACAGGGCGCGGCCCATGGAGCGAAAGGCACAAAAATAGATGATACAAGGCGAGACCAAATCCACCTGCAGACCGGCAAAGGGAATGTCACCCAATAACGTATCTTGCACAAAAAACAAGACAAAACAGAGCAAAATATCCGAAGCCCACGAGCCCGGCTTCGGGCGAAATTGGGTCAACCAGTTGCCTTGGGTTCTACTTTTTCTACGTTCGTGCGCCACAATGGTTCTCTTGCCCTTATTGCAGGATATTTTCCATCCAAGAGGGGCCTGCGGTTTCTCGAATGGTTTCCAATACAGAACTAGGGCGCAACAAAATCATGACTTCTTCCAACTGACGAAAATCCACCGTGGGGGTAATGGTGATCACCTGGGAGATTTCATCGGTCTCGTAGCTAATCTTCATCACACTGCCAATGGGGAATCCTTTGGGAAAGGTCCCCACTAGACCCGAGGTGACCACTGTGTCTCCAATGCGAAGATCCGCATGACGGTGCACCTGCAGTCGACACATCCCGTTGCCGATTCCATGGAGTACCCCTCGAATGCGGGTACGCTCCACCAATACATCCAAATAGAAGTTATGATCTTCGATCATTTGAATATCAGAAAAGTGCAGACCCGTCCGAATGACCTGTCCCACTACGCCCTTTTCTCCAATCACCGGCATGCCTGGCTGTACCCCATCGGTGGTGCCGCGATCCACACGCAAAGTCGGAAAAGATAGGAGGTGCTTATGATTGCCCACAATTTCCCCCACCAACAAGGGATCTTCCAGGCGCTGAGAGATGCGCAGAAGCTGGCGCAAGCGAAGGGCTTCACTCATCCATTGTTCGCGATCCATTACGCGGACTTCTAGCTGGGTAAGCTTTCTTTTTAGAGCTTCGTTTTCTTGGGCAGCTCCGCTCAGAGCAAAATACTCGCGCCAGGCAAGGGAAACCCCCGAAGAAAACTCGTGCCACACATACTCAAAGGGGTATAAAATTTCTTGCCCCACCATCTGGATTCCTTGCAAGGGCAACCAGGGGCGTAGCGGCGAAGAGAAGAAGACAAAAGGAGCCAACAATACGCAAAGAACAAAGGCGTTGCGGAACTTCTTTTGATGGCGACGCAAACGAGACAATATGAATGGTCCTATGCCATGGCGACACTACTCAAAATGTCGATTTGGTCCAATGCCTTTCCGCTCCCCAATACCACTGCACAAAGTGGATTGTCTGCGATCATAATGGGCAATCCTGTCTCTTCGCGCAACAAGATGTCCAAGTTCCGAATCAAAGCACCACCGCCGGCAAGTACGATTCCCTTGTCGACGATATCAGCCGCTAGCTCTGGCGGTGTTTTTTCTAATGCGATGCGAACGGTTTCCACGATGGTATTCACCGGTTCAGCAATGGCTTCGCGAATTTCTTCGGAGGCGATTTCAATGGTTTTGGGAATCCCCGCAACCAAATCGCGCCCTTTTACATGCATGGTGCGGATCTCATCGTCTGGGTAGGCAGTACCGATGGTGATCTTGATTTGCTCAGCCGTACGCTCTCCGATGAGCAAATTGTATTTTCTCTTCAAATAGTTGACGATGGCCTCATCCATTTTATCACCGCCAACGCGAACGGACTTTGAGTACACAATGCCGGCCAGGGAAATTACGGCGACTTCGGTTGTGCCGCCGCCGATGTCCACAATCATGTTACCGCTTGGCTCGGTGATAGGAAGACCGGCACCGATTGCAGCGGCCATAGGTTCTTCGATCAAGAAGACCTGGCGAGCACCAGCCGACTCTGCGGACTCGCGCACAGCTCGTTTCTCTACCTCTGTAATGCCGTAGGGCACACAAATGATGATGCGCGGCTTCACCATGGTGCGACGATTGTGTACGCGCTCGATGAAATACCGCAGCATGGCCTCGGTGATCTCAAAGTCCGCAATCACACCATCCTTCATGGGGCGAATGGCGGTGATAGAACCGGGGGTACGCCCCAACATGTCCTTCGCTTCTTTCCCAACCGCAAGAATTTTCTTTGCTCCGCGATGGTCAACCTGTACCGCCACCACAGAGGGTTCATTGGTCACAATCCCATGCCCTTTAAGGTAAACAAGGGTGTTGGCCGTACCGAGATCAATTGCTAGATCATTGGAAAACATTCCCGCCAGCCAGTCAAAGAGCATCGATTCCTCCTACGATTCCAAATCGTTATCATGTATTTTCAAAAACTTTTTCTGTATCAGCGCTCCTCTGGAGGAGCAAAATGCCAGCGGTGCCAGATGACATCGACAAACCACCTGAAGGATCTCGCATTTTGATGTATTATATTGTCAGTTGGAAGAAGAATCATCCTTTATTCGCCCAGAAAAATAGATTCCTCTTCACTTTTGTACAGTTGGCGAATATATCCATACGATTCGGGCTTCCAATCCCTCACTCGTCGAGACAGAAAGGTCACCACAGCATGTTTCGGATGAAAAACACCACGATCCATGGCGTAAAAGAAATCAACAAGGTATCTGGGCACTTCGGTACATATTTTGTACTCTCCCTCAGTTTGGGAGCCATGGTGTTCTTCGGTATGTGTACACCTCGTATGCAAACTGGCCATCAAATTGAAGGACATGCAGCTTCTGTGTCTCGCGAAGAAATTTCTCGCTCGGAGTTCAGCCGCGCGTACTCTCGCCAGACCGAACGGTTGCGCAATCAATACGGAGAGAACTTCAATGCGGCTGCGCTGAAAGTCGCAAACACGGTGATGAACCAACTGGTGGATGAGCGGGTTTTGTACCTAAAGGCCAATGATCTCGGCTTGCGGGCGAGCGATGAAGAAGTGGTGGACAACCTCAATCGCGGAAAAGCCTTTCGTGACAAAGAAGGCAAATTCTCCGAAGAAGCCTTCAAAAATTACCTGCGCTACAACTACTACTCCGAAGCATCCTTTATGGATGAAATCCGAAGAGACCTTACGAGCGACAAGCTGCGTCAGTTTGTGATGGGACTTACCTATAGCTCCAAGCAAGAAGTTGAAATGGACTACCGCTTGAGCGAAACCAAGTACAAAGTCGCCTTTGTTAAGCTTGATCCAGCTGAGATGCCTGTGACCGTTACCCCAGAAGAGTCTGCTGAGTTTCTCAAAAAAGAAGACAGTGCAGATAAGATCAAAAACTATTTCGAAGCCCATAAGAGCGACTATAATACCGAAGAAAAAGTACAAGCCCGCCATATCTTGATCACCTATGAGGGCGCTCGAAGCGTAGGAGAAGAAGGCCAAAAGCGAACCAAGGCCGCAGCCCAACAGCAGGCCAAAGACGTGCTCGCCAAGGTGAAATCTCCGGGTGCTGACTTTGCAGCCCTGGCAAAACAATACACCGATGAAGCCCATGGAAAAGAAACCGGTGGCGACTTGGGCTCTTTCACCCGAGATGCCATGGTAAAAGAATTTTCCGATGCTGCCTTTGCTCTTAAAGTGGGGACCGTAAGCGACGTGGTGGAAACCCCCTTCGGATTCCATATCATTCGCGCCGAGGCCCATACACAGAAGGAGGAAAAAACCCTCGCTCAAGTACAAGGCTCTATCGTAGAAAAGCTTATCCAAAAATACAAAGGTCCTGCACAGGCCAAGATAGAAGCCGATAAAGTGCAACAAGCCATGGTAAAGGGAGTGCCGACGGAAGACCTACTGAAACCGCTTAAAGCCAAGTGGGAAGAGACCTCTGAGTTCTCTGCCGTTTCTCGCTACATTCCAAAATTGGGGTCTGATGCAGCATTACTCGGAGCTGTTCTGACATTAACCAAAGAAAAGCCATATCCAGAGCACGTATTGAGCAGCAAAGGGGTATACTTTGTCCTGAAGTTGGTCGAGAAAAAGGAGCCTGATCTGGCTGCATTGACGGAAGAGAAACGCAAGCAATTGGCAAAAACTGCCCAGTTTTCCAAAGGCTACCGCAACTACTCTGACTTCAGCGCGGTGTCGCGTAAGGAGTTTGAGGACCGCAACGCCGTGTCTATCAATCCCCACTTCTTGGCCCTCGATACCGCTCCAGCAGAAGGATAGTCTCGTGAAAGTTTTGGTGGTGAGTAAAACCAGCAACCTGGATCTCTTTGGGGAAGAAGTTCGCAATCAGGTCACACGAGGCACCATGCCACGTGACCGTCTCGAACGCTTGGAACAAGCCCACGCTGATCACTACCAAACCCGGGATAATCTCCTCACAACGTTACGCGCTCATCACATTGAATATACCCTGATCGGACGCGGTCGTTTTTGGCCTGAGCTAGAGCCCTACCACGCGATTATTACCGTAGGCGGAGATGGTACGGTACTGGAAGCCAGTCATCATATTATTGAAACCCAGCGACCGATTGTAGGAATCCGTTCCTCCAACCTGAGTGTAGGACGTCTGTGCTGTGGCGATGCCACTCAATTAGAGTCCATCGTCTCCGCCTTGGCTGCGTATACACTTCCTTGGGTTACCGTAGATCGCTTGACTGCGGAAATCCAATTTGTGCGCCATGGTGGCATCCAACGGACCCAGCCTGTATTGAACGACTTCCTGTATACCCATCTCAATCCGGCTGCTACCACACGATATCGACTGCAATGGGGCACGCAAAAGGAAGACCAACTGTCCAGTGGCATCTGGATTTCTACTGGAGTCGGCAGTACGGCTGCGATTCACACAGCTGGGGGAGAAGCCACTTCGCTACAAGACCCTCGTTTTCAGTTCTATGTACGAGAATTATACTCTCCCGCTAGTCGACCTTGTACGGTACACACCGCATGGTTCACACCAGAAGCAACACCCCTCTCCATCGAGAACTATAGCGAACGCGCCATCCTTGCCTTCGACGGACAACATGGTCGTGTAGAACTGCGGTACGGGGATCGAGTGCAGTTTTTACGTGGTCCAAAACTTACGTTAGCAACACCGGATACATAGTAAGCTTCCCCTAAGATCCTATTTGAAAAGGGGTTTGTTGGATGACTCCGTCATACCAAGACTTCCCTGTTTTTGTGAGGGATTACATTTTATGCTACGCTAAAAAAGAACGTTCTTTTTTTAGGGAGCAAATAAAAATGAACCTGAGTAAAGCAGTGCTTCTATTCCATCTTGCCGCAGGACTGAGTCATTGTGGAAGTAAAGAAACAACTTCTACACCTACTGTCGTCTATGCAACGGTTACCTTGGCCAATGGAACCACCCCAACCGATAATGGTAGCTTGAGCTTGACACAAGCCACTTGCGTGATTGATGCAAATTCCGGCACAGCCAGCCTCACCCTAACCGGCGGCACCACACAAAGTTCTCTTACGATTAACATCAAACAATTGGAGTCTACAGCCCAAACGTATACCTGCGCACAAGCCATTGACAATGCTATCTCTTTAGGCAACGTAGGGCTCAAATACGATGCCTGTAGCGTCAGTATCTCTCGCCCTCTGTCAGGAAATGCTTCGCTGTATAACGCCTATGATATGTACCGCAGCTCGACCAGTGTTGCGCTCTTTACCTATGGAGGCACTTGCACCCTCAATGTGACCAGTGCCTCCTCCACCAATGTGGTAGGTTCCTTTTCTTGCACAAAACTTGTGAATACGTACTACCAATCCTCTCCTGTCAACCCGATTACCACAGCCACTCCTCTCGTCGATGCCAGCGGAAACTTTAAATGCCAGTAACAGGTGCTGAACTTCCTCCAAAAAGCAGCTACATAAAGTCAGCGGGTACTTTTGTAGAAATTCACTCCCCCTCGTAAAACTCGATCTGGGTCATATGCTTTTTTTTTCGAAAAATGCACAACCGAAACGCCTTCCATGGCCTTTTCCCCTCGATCCGCTTGACTCACTAATGGCGTTGTTGCATAACAATTTGATTGTATAGAAGAAAAGATGGCGCGATACTGAAGCATTCAAACTCACCAGGATCGCGCAATGGCCTCAGTTGTCAAATGATTCACTTCCGCAATAAAACAGAACATTCGCAATGTCCCCATTTGGGGCAAGATTCAATTGTGCAATGCCTCGATTGAAGCGAATCCCAGAAACAAATCCCCACTTGCAAATCGCAACAGTACTATTCACCACAGGGTTCAAAAAACTAGTTCGAAACAGTTCTTCCATTGGAAAGGGATGATGGAGGCCTTTCTCATCAACAAGACAAGGAGCATACTTTTCTGTGATTTTTATTCTTTCTGCATCTGTAAAATCATGACTCGCGGTAAAGGTTTGGCGAAGTGCGGCCATAGAACGCGAAAAGCGAAAAGCGGCGCAAAAACGAGAAAATGAAACTGCCCTTGGTTTATCCCTATATACAGCAATATCTCTAATTTTTAGCTCTCCCGCATTAGAATCCACTAGATATTGGATATAGATCGGATATTTTTTCCTTGAGCGTACCAACTCTAAGAATCGCCAGTGGCAATCCCCACAGGTAACCGTAAACTTCGGATCAGACTTGAATGTTTCTTGCGCAAGCCATTTATCATAAAAAGCCGCGGGTGTGAGAGATTCAGCAAAGTTTCTAATCATTGCGTGTTCAGAAAAACTACTTACCCATGCCTGTCGATTGTGTTGCGCGGCATATTTCTCAACACGATTAACAAATTCTGCGCGCGGTCCCTCAGAAGAAGCAGCGCATAGAGGTAGTGCAAAGAGAAGAAAGCCGAGAACTAAGAATCGACGCAGCATAAAATACTCCAAAGTGAAATAATACAAAACAGGAAAGCCCCGATACGCCTCTCGGCCGTATGGGCATCTCCTTCGATCAGTGATCCTCTGCCAAAAAGGCTTCGTAGCCAGCTGCATCTAAGAGCCCTGCTGCTTCTCCCTCGACGGCAATCTCAATAAGCCATTGCGCATAGGGAGCTTCTTGCAAATTTTCCGGATGAGACACGAGAGCGTCGTTTACCTTCACTACGCGACCTGCGATGGGAAGATAGACATCCGAGACTGTTTTTGTAGATTCGATGGTACCGAAGGCAGCGCCTTTGCTGAAAGATTGCCCGACTTTCGGTAACTCTACGTGTACGATATCGCCCAGTTGCTCTACGGCGTAAGCAGAAACACCGATGCGGGCCGTCCCGGTGACAGCAGAAATCCATTCATGGTCTTTGGTGTACTTGAGTTCAGTTGGAAATGACATGATGCTTCCTTTTCGAAAAAAAATTACCCTTTGGTTTTGGCTTGGTAAAACGGTTTCTTTACAATACGCGCGGCTTTTTCGGTACCCCGTACATCGATATACACTATATCCCCAATTTGGAGACGGCTGTGTACCAACGCGAGCCCACCGCCAAACCCGAATGTCGGAAGATGAGATCCACTCGTAACCTCACCCACCACTTGTCCTTCTTGGATCACAGACATGTGGGAGCGGGGAATCCCAGCTTCTTCCATACGAAAGGCACAAAGCTGACGGGGAATCCCCTGTTCCTTTTGCTGCAAGAGAGCCGCGCGCCCGATAAACTCGCCTTTATCCAACTTCACCGCCCACTGGATCCCCGCCTCTAGGGGGGTTACGGTTTCATCCATATCGTTGCCATACAGAAGAAAACAGGCTTCGAGGCGCAACGTATCGCGTGCCCCCAAACCGATCGGGCGGATCTGCGTCGTGGGATGCGTCGCAAGCGCTTGATTCCAGAGTGCTATCGCAACCCCGTTGGGGAGGTACAACTCATACCCGCGCTCGCCGGTATACCCTGTACGTGCGACATAAACCAATACACCTTGATACTCGGCTGTGGCAATGTTGGCATAGGGAATCTGCAAAAGATCAGGGCGATCGGGAAAGAGGTCTGTGATCACTGCAGGACTTTGGGGGCCTTGGATGGCGAGCTGACTCCATGCCCCCGATTGGTTATCCAGTGTCACGCGCAAGGTTGAGGGAAGATGCGCCTGCATCCAAGCAAAATCTTTGTCTGCATTGTTGGCATTCACGCAAAAAAGATAGTCAGTTTCTCCGATTCGGTAGCAAATCAAATCATCGACAAACCCACCGGTCTCTGTAAGAAATGCGGTGTAGTGCCCCTGACCGATGGCAAGTTTGCTCACATCATTGATGGTGAGGCCTTGTAAATACGGCAAACTATCAGGTCCTGAGACAAAGACCTCTCCCATATGACTCACATCGAAAATACCCACATGTTCGCGCACCGCTCGGTGCTCTGCCATGGGACTCTCATAAAAAGCCGGCATCTGCCACCCAGAAAAGGTCATCATCTTGGCTTTGCAGGCTTTGTGCGCCGCAAAAAGAGGGGTTGTACGAACAGGAGCAGAGGGATCGTCCACGATTTTTCCTTTGCATTGAAAAAAACGCTGTTACTGCGTAAAATGGGGAGACAAGGCGCCTCATCCTATCAATTTTTTATAGGTCCTGCAGCAGCAACTATGCCCATACATACCCTCAGTATTGTAATGATTGCCCTGAATGAAGCGGATCGACTGCCGGCCTGCTTGGCAGCCCTTCCAACTGGCATTGAGCTGATTGTCTTGGACAGCGGTAGCACTGACCGCACGGTAGAAATTGCAAAAGCCTACGGCGCGACTGTATCTCAGCGTCCCTTTGATAACTATGCCGCGCAGCGCAATGCCGCACTTGCGCTGGCTACCCGAGACTGGATCTTTTCTTTAGATGCCGATGAGTGCATCACCTCAGAGCTGGCAACGCAATTGACCCATCTAGCGCAACTTCCCCCTGAAGTTACGGGCCTTACTGTGCCTCGCTCTCTGGTCTTCATGGGCCGCGTAATGCGCTTTGGGCGGACCCAGGACGAGCCTCTGCGTGTCTTTCGTCGAAACGTCGGACAATTTATCAACCCCATTCATGAAACTGTCGTCCTGTCCCATGGCACAACACAACGTGCACAGGGTCGACTGTTGCATTATAGCTATCGAGATCTCAGTGACTATCTCGCACGATTGAACCGGTATACCTCTGCCATCGCAGAAAATAAATCCAAGCATGTATCGTGGCTCCATGTGCTACGGCCATGGCAAGAGTTCTGTACGCGATACTTTCTGCGACTGGGGTTTTTGGATGGATACCCCGGGTACACCTATGCATGGCTTAGCAGCCTCTATGCATACATGAAGTATGCAAAACGGTGGGAAAAAACCCAGGCTGCGATTTCAGCTGTGAGTCGCTGATGGAAAAAAAAGCCCTGCTGATCTCCTCAAATCGCTGGAACAGCGCCATTACGGAGTACATGATTAGCACAGCCCACGCCTTACAAAGTCGAGGCTGGCATGTTCATATTTTGATTACCCAAAGTCCAGCTGTGGTAAATCGATGCACACGAGAAAAGTTGACCTTCACATCATGGGGCAAGATTTCTCTCGCTTCCTTTCGCGCCTATTCCCAGTTGATTCACGCACAAGATCCCTGCTGGATCTGGGCTTTTGGGGGGCCAGAAAGTTGGCTTTTGTGGAGGACACCAACAAAGCCTCGACGACATCTAACCCGTTTCTTCGGGTATGAATTTACGCCTACTTCTTTTAGTGGCTTGCAGCGACATTTTTTCTCTTCATTTCACTCTGTGGTGTTTCCCTGTGACACCTTACGCACCGCATGTACCTGGGCCCCAGAAGAGCGAAAGCATACGGTGCCGTTAGGACTTTCTACCGAGAGATTTTATCCCGCATGCACAGACAGCACGTGGCAGAAGACCCCATCCCTCTTGATCTTTGGACGTTTGGATCCGGTAAAAGGACATGCGACCTTTCTTGTCCTCTTTGCCCAATTTTTGCTTCGATTGCGTGAAGCATCTTTGCCGCTTCCCATATTAGATATTGTGGGAAAACCAGCCAATACCTCCCGAGAAGAACTCGAAATCCTGGCTGAAGGACTTGGCATAGCCAAGCAAGTACGATTCCATACGCAACAAGTAGAGGATGTAGCCCTGCTTTTGTCGAGGGCAACACTCGGGGTGGTGTGCAGTTTGGGTTCTGAACTAATTTGCCGTGTGGCACAAGAGTTTCTGCTCTGTGGAACTCCAGTCCTTCTCTCCGATGCCGGCGCATTGCCAGAAGTGCTCTTTCCTCAAGCAGGGGGGTTTTATCCGTTGGGGAAGGATCAAGATATCTTGTCTATTTTAGAGGCGCAGTACGTAGTAGCTCTCCAAGAATCTGCAAAGCCCCGTCAGGATCGGGCTGGGGTGGCGTCACAACGATTTTCATTTGAAAGCATGGGATATCAACTAGAGCAAGTGATAGGGCCAAAAGCTGAATGAGGAAATCGTGAACGATCACTCAACCGCTGGCTCTCTATCAGTCCGCCTCTAAAAAGAGAGATGGAGCACCAGTAAAAAACTCTCCCATCGCGTTACGTTATATTGTCACCTCAAATTCCATATCTAGTTTAAAGAGCCCTTCCTTGGTAATATGGCCGGTGAATGAGCGACCGTTTTTTTCCAGGCGGTAATGAAGACCAGCTTGAGGCTTTGAGGAGATCCATGCATCAAAAGGATGCTCTGTTTTTTCCACAAACTCCAAATATGTTTTTTGAAAATCAAGTAAATCTTCAAAGGAAAGCCTGTCGTCATCTTCATCTAATTCTAGCATGGTCCTGATATTTGATATTGCGCGTTCTTTTTCATTTGGTGTGTCGGAAAATTTTTTGAAAAACGTGTCTGGATTAAATGCTGTAAAATGAGTAGCGCAAAGTAGCTTCATCGAAGCTGCATTGTCTACGCGAACTTGAGCGAATAGTGTTTCTAAGGGGGCGTCATTATCTTCTCCAAACTTACGATATTCTTCATACAGATCACGTTCCCCATATTTCCTAATCATGGTAGCCAGCGAAATTATTTTATTCAATAAAGCGGCTCCATATCCTTGCCCTCGAAATGTTGGATGCAGAAGGTACATGAGCTGTGCCTGCTTTGGTGCATATGCTGCACCAAATATTACTATACCCATAGGCGTCCATTCATCTTGTTCACCTGCTGAGACCTCCAAGACAAAAACTCGGCGAAAAAGACCACTGTCTTCCTGTGTGCTTTCTAGTAAATCGTTTGTATTGTCCAGTTGTTCCTCAATTGAAAATGTTTGATCCGCATACCGATCCATTTCTTTCCCGCTAAAGGCAGCAAATATAAAATCCTTATCCTCTTGAGTTGGAAAACGAGCTTTCAATAAAAACGGGTCTTTGCCTTCGGTATGAAACTGGCTGGGAGTTAGCAGATCTTTATAACGGACGTCACTTGAGTAAATTTTGAAACTCATACTGATCATGTACATAAACGAAAGAAGACGGATCATTCTCTTCATAATGTAGGCGCCTTTATTACTATTCAGAAGTGTAGTAGCTAGCTTGTTTTTTGTATAGAGAGGCGTAATGCCCATTTTTGTTCATCAAATCAAAATGAGAACCTTCCTCGACTATATGTCCTTTCTGAAACACCAAAATTCTATCCACAAAAGGAGTGAACGACATGCGATGGCTTATCACGACCGTCGTCTTCCCCTTGCTTAGTTCTTTCAACGAACAGACAATATCATGTTCAGCTTTTGGGTCAAGTGCAGCGGCCGGCTCGTCCAAAATCACTAACTCTGATTTTTCCGACATTGCAAAGGTTCGAGCAATAGCAAGACGTTGCCACTGACCACCAGATAACTGAAGTCCACCTTCCTCTCCTTTCCACAGTTTCTTATCTAACTGATGACCCAAGAGAGAATTGAGACCTACCATAGCGAGATATTTTCGAACAGTTGAATCTGAATCAAGTATATTGCGTATATCTATATTGGAGCGGATACTATAGGGAAATTTGGCAAAATCCTGAAAGAGTGCGGCTATATTCGAGCGATACTCATGCCATTCAATATTCCGAATATCTTGATTTTTCCAAAAAATTATGCCTTCGGTTGGTTCATACAAGCGGCAGAGTAATTTTATAAAAGTGGTTTTTCCTGATCCATTTTCCCCAACAATGGCGATTTTCTCTCCTTTTTTAATCGAAAGAGAAATTTGATGAAGAGACGGACTAGTAGTGCCTATGTAAGAAAATGAAACTTTTTGCATCTCCAATAAAATATTTGAGTCCTTATGCAGGACTTGAGGAGCTGAAATTGACCCAATCGATTGGTAACAAGATTCAGAAATAGCAAGAATTTTCAAAATGGGTTTCAAGCAAGAAGATAGCTGTAAAATTTCAGATCCACTAAAAAACAAGCGAGAAAGAGAGTCTCTCATTTGAACTATTATTCCAAATAGAAAACTAATTTCTCCTGCCGTAAATAGGTTCTTTACGCCTCCTTTTGCTAAGTAAATTAGCGTAAAGCTAAGACCCAAAAAATCTAGAAAAATCGCCGCAGAAATTTGTGTTGCCCCCCTTTTTCTCGCCTGATTTAGAAGAAGAAAAAAAGAAAAGAATTTTTGATTCCATTTTTTAAGAATCCATTTTTGCATATTATATAGCCGAATTTCTTTTGCAAAATCCGAGGAAATAAGAAGATTTTCAAATGTATTCATTTGTTTGAAACAGGTGGCATGCTGAGTATGCAAATCCCAAGTTTTTTTTTCAACTTGTGTTTTAATGTATACACTTGGAAACATAGTGAAAATAAAAATACACGGAATCCACCATGCAATGGAAAAAGCCATGACTAATGAAAATATCACCGAGAGGACTGCGATCAGAATATATGGGATTTCCTGTAATTGATAATCGATTTTTGCGAGACTTTTCTCAGTTAAGTGGAAATTGTTATACATATCTGGCTGTTCAAATATTTCTACTGTTGGATGAGATGAAATTTTTGTAAGTACTTTGTCTTTTATGCGATGGATTGTCACCCTTCGAAAATAATCAACATTAATATTGAGAAAATGTTCAACAAGTCCAGAGGCAGAAAGTGTGGCACAGCACAAAATAGCGATGAATGCTACATAGGCTGCGGTATGGCCGATCAGCGTATTGAGTAGGTGCCCAATTAACCAGGCGCTAGCTAAAGGGAGAATGGCTGCTGTGATTTGAAAAAAGAGAAGAACGCCAAAACGATATAAGTCTCTTTGATAAATGTCTGAAAATAAAAAAATCAACTCTCTGGTTATGAGCCTGCGACACCATTTTTTTATATTGTTTGATCCCATGTTTCAATCCATAATTCCAGCGAGATAAGATGTAAAAGTCCCCACAGAGGTTCAATCATGCCATGGGTTGCCAATTGAATTTGCTTTTCTAAGGTTGGTCGATGAATAAAATTTTGACTGGAACAGTAGCCCTCTAGGCTGATCTCTCTAATCCGAGGAGCATGATCTCGCATGTAGTTAAGAATCAAACCACTCGAGCTGCCTTTAGATCTTCTCCACACCAGATCCGAAGAGAAAAACTTGCTGATAGATTGTCGAAATGGAAATCGCGTATATTGACTGTTAAAAGAGTCATAGGCTGGCATTGAAATGGCTAATTCTACCAGTGGCTGAGAGTAAAAAGGGTAGAGGGTCACAAATTTTTCATCATGTGCGCCCAGAGTTAGGTTTGTTGTATTTGTAAGAATATTGGTGAGTTGATCCCGCTTTCCCGGTTTGAGAGCTTTTTGGAAATTCCAAGTCATGTTTGAAAGAAAGTCAATATCAAGTAGGGATGCGGCAGTAGTAGTGAGGAAGGGAAGATTTTTCTGCCCAAGTTCATTCTTTTCATGTCGCCCTACATAATAAGAGAGCAAAGATTTAGTTGTTTCTCTAAATAAAGAGATCATTGATTCTCGTCGCAGTTGAGATAACTCATAGAGTTTCGGAATAAACTGCCGGAACTTGCGATCTATAATACAATCCGCCAAAGTTGAACTGGGTATATCCTCTATGAAGATGGGGTCTCCTCCGTCTCCGGACCAAAACACTAACTTTTGATATTTTTTTTCGAGAGTCGAACTGTTGTTTTCTCGTGTCAATATAGAAATATCTGGTCGGTCCCAGCGGGGCAATGAAAATGGGAGGGAGTCAAAAGAAAATGGAGTATCGTTGTAATGCATGAATAGAGGAATACTGTGGAGATCAGCTACTTTTTTTGCGATAGCGCTTTCGTTATATTCTGAAAAATTCGAATTGCTATAATTGATAGCGATGATTTCTTTTTTATTCTGGTTTGTATGTGTTGCAGCAAGGAGTAAAGAGGTTGAGTCTAATCCGCCTGATAAATCTATGCAAATTTGATCTGATATTTCCCCCCATTTTCCCACGCATTCAACAAAACAGGGCGCAAGTTGATCAGACGAAAATTTTTCATTTATACTCCGAGTAGGATCCCAAAATGATTGAATGGTTGCAACTCCATTTCGAACCAAAAGCCCTTCAGTGGGAAGCGTGGAATAGATTTTTTGAAAAGGGGTTTTCCGTGTACAAATACTTCCAAAATTAAGATAAGTTACCAAATAGGATTGATCTAGAGAGGTTTGTTCAGGGAGAAGATCTCGTAATGGCCAAATGTAATTGCAAAATAAAAGGCCACCAGGCACTTGTATATAGTAAAGGGGCATCATTCCCAATGGTTCTGGTAGGATTAAAGTCGTGCCACTTTCAACCTCACTTATGAGGTAGAGGTATCTACCCCAACAAAAACGACTAAGATACTCACCCTTTGAGTGAAAAATTTTTTCAGTGTTGATATGCTCATTACTGCCAAAAATATGCCCCACTCTAGCGGTAGCAAAAGAAGGTGAACTAGATGTGGAAATAGGAAAAAACTCCATTTCACCCTTCTGTCGACCCAAAATAGTCAGCATAAACCCTGTAGAAATAGTTTGCGCCTCCCCCTCAATTTGAGGCGCGGTAATTGCCTGCAAACGATGGACAAGTTGTCGAATGGCGGGTGTTTCGCGATTCCAAATTCCACCTAGCATGAGGGGCATCTATTTAACTCCGCTTTCAGCATGAGCTTTGACTCGCAAAATAACAGAAAGACTTGTTTGTAATTCATGATTGTCATGCAAAACTATATCTGCGGTTTCAACCCATGCATGGGCGAGAAATGGCATAGTTTGCACGCCAATTACCAAATCACATGGATAGCGATATCGGCAGTGTAGTAGAGCGAGTGCTCCAGCAAAGGCAAGACACCAAGATTTCTTCCTATAGAATTTTGATGCATGAACAAGCGCATGCGAAAGTTCGGTAGAGCGCTCAATTGATTGGAAGTTCCAATGGCGATTTCGAGCTCCATTTCTCTTAAGGGTTTCTAACAATGCTGGGAGCTTACCTTTGTTTAAAATAGAGTGAGCTTGGATGAGGCATGCATACGCTATTAATGTAGTTGTGATTTTTACTTTCGACGATGGGGGTAAGAGCCACTCTTTCTGAGACAACCCGAATTGTTTTTTAGCGACTCCAATTTTATTTTTTCTTTGCTCTTTAGCGCAGCTTTTAATAATTTCTGTTTTTAGCAAATAAGAAATAAAGCTAGAAAGACGAGATTTTTCATAAGAAGAGCCACTAGCGCCTCCATCCTGTAAATATTCGTCTCCGACTTGTTGAAAGGGGCCTTCCATAATAACTTGGAAAAAAACGGTTTCCTCTTTTCCAAAAGAGAGATACTCATCGCGAAAACTATCTAAGATGATTAGCGTATCGCGATGTAATGCGGCATAGATATTAGGAGAAAACTGGAAGTACTTTTCCAAGAAAAAATCCGTGGCGATAGCGAGATGGAAGCTTGAAGCAGTTTGATGAAGTATGTTCAGTCGTGATATTTACGCTTTTGCTTTTTTTTCCCCTCGCAATCTCTACCGTAAGTTGTGCTCCGGGTCAGCTCGGTCGCCTTGCCTAGAGCAATAACTTCAAACGTTACAGTTTTTTTTACATTTTTTTGGATGTCTTTTTTGGCTCGATTTTTTTTCATAAATAGCACTCTTCTTTAAAAAAAACGGATAAAAACGGATAAAAACGGATTGTGTTTGTCTCAATATCGATTCAATCTGTCAACAAGAACTTACTCAATGTGCGGGCTTTTCCTTGAATGAGTACGTTGAGTCCAAAAAAGAGGAGTCCCATATAGGGTAGATTGTTCTATAACCAAACTCTCGCATTCTCGACCTCGAGGATGTCTTCAGTCTCTTGGAAAGAAGTTTCGATGGAGTCATCTCAAACTTATTTTGAATTCTTTGGAAAATTTGCCTCGAAAACGACGCGCTCTTTTCAGAGCCTCAGCTCTATCAGATTCTAACGAAAACAACGTGATAAAGCTTGTAAGTTGGAGCAAGTGATAGAGTCAGGTGGAAGCGAATGAGAAACTCCAAAGCTACTCCTCAAGCGCCTCTGATTTATCAGTGTGGAACCGCTCTACATGAGCGTCGTATGACTTACCTCTAAGAAATCTCAAGCCTCTACCATTGCACTCGGCTCTTCGACAGGCAACAATATGTCCGACTACAGAAGGATGAAATCGACTCTCATGAGAAGTTCGGCCCCTTGAAGTGGCGTATACTTTACCGCATTCGATGCAAGGATACTCAGTTTGGGTGCTGTGCTTCGTACTTTTGTGAGTATACATCGCGTGTTTGCTATCAAAGATTCTGTCACATTTGTCACAGCGGCATTGCTCTGCTTTTCCACATTGTGCTTGATGTGATTTCAAATAATTACTTTTGTTAGGAAACAGTTTAGGACATGTATCGCACGTACTCATTCCATGTATCGCAATTTTATGCGCCGAATATAAATGATCCACCATACCAGCGGAATTTCTATTCGGCACTTTAACTTTGCATATCCCACAAACAAAATTATTGAACCTTGGGTAGTAAAAAACATCTACACCATGCCGATGTCCCGCCTGTCTTCCAATGCCAAGAATAAGAATCGCCTCTTGCCCAGTTTTGTTATGCGCAATACACAGATGTACCGCTTTATCTAGAAGCGTCTCCAGTCCTTCTTCTTCACAGCCATTGATAGGGCATTCAGCTTGATGCATAGAAGCCCTCAATGGACGCTGAAATCTTTGCGCAGCTCTTTTAGATCGATGCTTTACCCAGCGATGAAAATCACGCATGCTACGGCTGTTGAAAGAGTTATCACAGCTACGACATTTGTAATACTTATGTGCCCGATGTAAATGGGTGCGAAATGCAGGTTGCCCTACAAACACTAGATTACATTGTGAGCATGTGAAGGTAGCCTTTTCGGTTTCAGGTTGCGCCGCCGCATCATTTTCTTTCACCTCCGCAGAGGTGGAGGCTACTTCTTCGTTGGCTTGGACAGAGCTACCACTCATACTCAATAAGCTATAGAAAGAACAAAAAAGTAGTTGCCATAATTTGGTTCTATTTGATTTTTTCATCATGTTTATAACCCCGTCTTACCAATATGTAGATTGAATAAGCCACACTGTTGCAGTTTAACAAAAGTAAAACAAGTATTTTGTCTAAGCCATTGAATATAAAAAGAAAGATAGATTATTTTAGAAAAAATTCTGTGGCTTACCTTGAATGCACTCGGTTTACAAAAATCTCTTGGTACTTCTTTGCCAGTGCTGGATGGGAATTTTCCAGCAAAATACTCAGCAATCGATACCCTTCTGTGAGCTTGGGGTTCACATGAATCGCAAGCTCCAGATACTCTTTGGCCTCTGCGACTTGCCCAAATCGAAAATACGTGGTGCCGATCCCCAATAAGGCAGAAGCCAATAAGGGAGATTTTTCCAAGGCAGTGCGAAACGAGTGATATGCAGGCAGGTTCTCTTTCAACCCCAACTGTGCTTTACCTCGGGTACTTTCCCACAAGGCTTCAAGTTCAGGAGACAAAGAGGCGGGAGGCATTTTCAATATGACCAACGCCTTGTCTTCTTGATGCTGCTCGATCCAAATATGAGCCAATAGCAACGTATTATGCACATCGTGTGGACTCACCTGCTGCGCCTTTTTTATCGTATGCATGGCGGCTGTATACTGATGGAGTTCAAGCTGACACCAGGTTAAGGCTTGCAACGCCAAAAGATGGTGCGGCTGTACAGACAAGGTTTTTTGATAAAAGCCTGCGGCATCGAGGTATCTCTCTTCACTGCGCAGAATTTCTGCCATGAAGAAGCTTGCTTCCCCATCCTTCGGGTTACCCGAGATGCAATGGTGTAGATGTGTTCTAGCTGCCGCATATAATCCCAGCTGAAATTCCACGATTCCAAGCTGGCGATAAATCTCCAGATGAGTTGGTGCTGCAAGTAGAGCGGTTTCATAGGCGGATTTTGCTTCTTGCAATGCCCCAGCTTGGGCAAATGCATTGCCTTGTTCAAATGCAGAGGGAGGCTGCGCTGTCTCTGTTTGACATGCAGTGACGAATATAAACAAGAAACTGAGCCAAAATATGGTGGTACGATTCACAGCCCCTCCAAAATACAACCTAGAAATAGGGTATCATATTCGTTTGGAGAGAAAATGTGATAGAAGGGGGGTCTGAAAATTCCCACCTGGAGCGGAAAACGAGACTCGAACTCGCGACTTCCAGCATGGGAAGCTGGCGCTCTACCAACTGAGCTATTTCCGCGTGGGTATCCTGGTATACCTAAAAGCACCAACTCTCGTCAACCCTGGTATAGAGGAGCATGCATGAATTTTCTTCGTTTTTTGTTTTTTGTCTTTCTCAAGGGTCTGAGTCGCGTTGCCTATCCCGTCCGACTGCATTGGCTTAGCGAACAACCGGATCGAAACTGGAAGAATGTGCAGTTGGTCATCTTCCTGAATCATACCAGCTTGTTTGAGCACATTTTTATTGGCGTATTCCCCAATCGACTCCTATGGCGCTTGTCGCGGACACTCATCTTTCCTGCTGCAGAAGAAACCTTGCGCAAACCCTTCTTAGGACCGTTTTTTCGCTTTATGGCGCCCAAGGTGGTTTCGATTACCCGGAAACGAGATCACTCCTGGCGGCATTTTCTTACCCAACTGGATCCAAGCAGCTCACTTATCTTTATGGCGGAGGGCCGCATGAAGCGGAAAAATGGCCTAGATAAAGACGGAAAACCCATGACCGTACGCGGCGGCGTTGTGGAAGCCCTCGAAGCATTTCGGGGCAAGAAAGCCTTGATAGCTTATAGCGGAGGCTTGCATCACGTGTATCCACCTGGCGCTCGATTCCCCGCATTCTTCCGACAGGTATCCTTGGCGCTAGAGGTCTTGGATATCAATCAGTACTGCGAAAACTTTCGCTCCCTTGCCGGTACTGACTATATTCGAGCTATTTGTGCGGATTTAGAGAGAAGGCGAGACTTGTATTGCAACTCTATGCCATCTGCGACTTTTCCTGGATAATGGAGGCTAGCATTTCAATCGTGGTGGAATTGTGATGCTCCCATGAGATTAAAAGATCCGCAAAACTCTTGCAGGGCTCAATGAATCGCGTGTGCATGGGACGCACAGTGGAGAGATACTGATCTACCACACTTTCCATGGTGCGACCCCGAGTCTCCATATCCCTTCGCAACCGACGAATGAACCGCACGTCACTGGGTACATCTAGGTAGATTTTGAGATCAAAAAACGACCGAATCTCTTCAAAGTACAAGCTAAAAATTCCATCCAAAATCACCACGGGGGCCGCCTCCACCAAGACTTTCTCTTCACTTCGAGTGTGAGAGGTGAAATCGTAGGAGGGTCGATAGAAGCGCTCCCCCCGGGCCACCTGTTGGATATGGGCGCACAGGGTATGAGAGTCGAGAGAGTCTGGATGATCAAAGTTGATCTTGGAGCGTTGCTCCGGTGAGAGATGGGACCAGTCCTTATAGTAGTGATCCAATGTCAGAACCAAGATGGGGATAGACGGGCAGGAGGCGCGCACCAAGTCCACCACGGTGCTTTTACCAGACCCGGATCCTCCTGTTACTGCAATCATAAATGGCTTTTTCATACTACCCCCTCTGCATAGACCTATGTATAGTAAAGGGAAATTCCCCATCTTCTTTTTCTACTTTGTACCTATGGAGCATACGCATGGGCCCAAGCAAGCACCTACAGCATATTCGGCTGACCTCGCATCCAGAGAAGAATTCTCCGATTCCCTATCCCATTCATTGGGGGGAGGCCGATCCGCTACAACGAGGTCCTGTGATTGCGGCTGTAACCCAACCGGAGCTTCGCAACTGTATTGGCACCCATTCTGGCTCCTACTCGGTCTACCGAGCGTTGGCTATTGCAGCTGGTAGCTTGAAATCAGAGTATAAGCCTGACTTTACCAATACATCTCCAACAGATGTGGTGGGTCCGTATCCATCGTGGTCACGTCCCGGTCAAATCGTGTCACTTGATCCGTTTGGACATCTCATTGAGACCGTATTTTCCCCGCTCTTGAAGCAAGGCCTCGATATTCGCCCCTCTATCGCCGTCACCAAGGCCCATGTGTATTTACCGGAAATATACGAGGCAATGAAGGAAAATCGCCTGCATTTCGACGGAAAAGTCTTGGCAGAAAATGGAGCGGCTACCGTGACCAAAGCCGCCTTGGAGCCAGTGTGGTACCTCCCCGGCATCGCCGAGCGATTCGGCTGTGAGGAGGGTGAACTACGCCGTATTCTTTTTGAAAACACGGCAGGTATGTATCCGGAGCTTATTACGCGACCTGACTTGCAAGTCTTCTTGCCTCCGATAGGAGGACTCACGGTGTATATCTTTGGGAATCCTCAAACCATCCCAGATCCCTCTTATCCGTTGAACGTGCGGGTGCATGACGAGTGTAATGGATCCGATGTGTTTGGTTCTGACATTTGCACCTGCCGCCCCTATCTCATCCATGGGATCGAAGTGTGCATCGAGTCAGCACAGCAAGGCGGTGCCGGTGTCATCGTATATAACCGAAAGGAAGGGCGTGCCTTAGGGGAAGTTACCAAGTTCTTAGTCTATAATGCACGCAAACGACAAGAGGGGGGGGACACTGCAGCCAAGTACTTTGCCCGCACCGAATGCGTTGCCGGGGTGCAAGATGTGCGGTTCCAAGAACTTATGCCCGACGTCTTGCACTGGCTTGGGATTCAAAAGATCGATCGGCTGGTGTCCATGAGCAACATGAAGTACGACGCCATTGTAAAGTCAGGCATTGTGGTGAAAGAGCGCGTGCCCATTCCAGCAGACCGCATTCCCGACGATGCTCAGGTCGAGATGGAAGCCAAAAAAACCGCTGGCTACTTCTCCGATACGGCTCCCCTGGAAACAGAAGCCTTGGATAAAATCAAAGGCCGAACCTATTCATAGCCGGGTTAGAGGGGTGTTTGAAATAAAGGCCGCTATGGCAGCAGGGGGCGGTTATGTTGGTAATTTTGTGAATGTGGGAATCTTTTCCAGAGACTGAATCGGATAGTGTAAGAGAGGTCGTCCAAGATAGGCATTGGAAAAGTTGCAATACAAGGAATCTGAAAAAGCCGCTTCTGCAAAATTTAGCTGCAAGCTAAAATTCGATCTGACAGATCTTCCGTATCTATCGCTCTGTTGGTAATAAGATGCACATACTGATCTAAGAGACCATCCAAGGCATCCAACTGCCTCTTGCTCCAGCGGTACGTGTACTGTCTGCGGCAAATAAAGGACTGGGGTGTCTCCATATACAGTTGAACCAAGGCCTCTGGAAACTCCGCAAGATAAAAATCATTTTCTACAATGTCTCGCATCAAAACCCCCATACGAAAAAGACCCTGTTAGAAAGCAGACCAAGAGCATCAGTGTCTGGTAGTTTTTCATCCGGTCCCCCCTCTTCTTTCGCGCTTCATGTAAAGCTGAATCACGGTAAGGTAGAAGCGCTAGGCCGTAAATAACGGAAAAATAGACACCCCCCCTTTTGCCTTCTGCAGACACACGGATGCTTGAAAAACATTCCACACCGACGTATACCCACAGGGAGCATTTTATACGCTTATGAAAGTCATTCTTTCATAAGCGCGTCATTCCCAGCGATCGAGGGAGATGCCCATACAGCCTTCGGCCTCGGCATGACGCAAGAGTGAAGCAGATATGACCAAACAGACTCAGAAGGGGATTTTTCATGGCAAAACGCTATTCTGATATTACCGCTGATATCTCCGAATATGTACGGATTCTACGCAAGGAACTCCCAGACGTAATGTCGGGATTTAGTGCGATGGCACAAGCCGCAACCAAAACCCAAGGGCTTGATAAAAAGACCAAAGAACTCATAGCACTCGCCATTGGGGTTTCCACTCGATGCGATGGCTGCATTGGCTTCCACATAGAAACACTAGTAAAACTAGGGGCTACACGCGCTGAAGTAGGAGAGACTCTCGGTATGGCAATTTATATGGGCGGCGGGCCATCTCTCATGTATGCGGCTGATGCGTTACGTGCCTTTGATGAATTTTCTCAGAAAGCCGCCTCATGAAACGAAGGATCACGCTAGTAAGTAGCTTATTTTTCTCTGTTGTTTCCCAGGCAACACCTGCTGTTCGTACCGTGGGGATTTCTCAAATCGTCGAACATCCGTCCTTGACCGACATTCGTACGAGCTTGGAAGCCACGCTACGGAAACAGCTGCAAAATCAAGTAACGATTCGCTACCACAACGCAAATGGTGATATCACCCTTTCGCGACAAATCGCCCGACAATTGCTCGGGGAAGGCGCAGAAGTCTTGGTGGGCATCAGCACACAGTCGACCCAAGACCTCGTTGCCACCAAAACACCGCTACCCATCGTATTTAGTGCCATTAATGATCCAATCGCAGCCGGATTTTTGACAACCTACGACAAACCCGAAAAAAACATCACCGGTGTGGTTCTCAAAAGTCCAGTACGACAGCAAATTCAGCTAATTCAACAAATGATACCAAGCGTTAAAAAAGTGGGTATGTTGCATACAGCAGGAGAAGCAAACTCAGTAGCGGTTGCCCAAGAGTTTCAGAAAGAAGCGCTGGCATTGCAGTTGACGCCCATCATCAAAACTACGGTGAATTCAGCTGGGGTATATGCAGCAACACAGGCACTGTTATCTGAAGTAGAAGCTGTACTGCTGCCTACGGACAATACCGTGATCAGTGCGCTTGGGGTTGTCATCAACCTTTGTCGCAAGCATCACAAGCCCTTATTTGCCAGCGATACAGATAGCGTATCCAAAGGTGCATTGGCTGGATTGGGCATCGATCATATGCTCTTGGGTGAAAAAACAGCAGAAATTGTGCTGCAACTTTTAGCCGGGAAGAAGCCCCAAGAAATTCCTGTAGTGGTACCCGTTGGAAGCGATCTGCATATTAATCGAACCTATGAGAAGGACTACGGGATTTCCCTTACAGACGCCGTGGTAAAACAGGCAAAGAAATTGTATCCCTAAGTTTTCTGGAGGTGAGGGTATGACGGTATGGATGCGATGGACACAGATCAAACTCGGGCTGCTTTTTTTGACCATCAGCCTCTATGGCGCTGAGCGTAAAGCGATAACACCCCGCGACATTGACGACCTTAATTCTCCCTTAAATCTTGCTCTATTAGAAGGGAAATGTAAAAAAGCACTTAGCGTAGCTCATCTGCAGCTGCTGCGCGTATTTTACTTTACTCAAATCGAGGGGGAAATTCGGTTTGTGGTCTATACAAAGCGTGCTCCGGAAATTCCCCCTCACATAGTGAAAAAAACCACAACAATAGAGCAAGGTGACCTGCTGTCCGAACTCACCTCATACTGGCTATCTTCAAAAGAACCACAAAAACTCCTCGGAGAACAACCTGTCGCTATTGAAGTATTGGCAGAGCCATTGGACGAGAGTAGCGCGATCGCAGAAATGCATCCGCCTTTGGGCCATCATGACAGCCTGCTCCATCAGCAATCCGACTGGCGCGCTCATCTAGACTCTACCAAAAGAACCTGTAATCTTCTGTAGAAATCCCTTCCTTTTTAGCTAATTACATCCTATCCCTTGCCTACCTTATCTATTTTTGCCATGCTTCGCCAAAACAGGTCTCTCCCTTTTGCCCATAAGGAGCTTTTATGCGAACCCTGCTTTTCTCTCTAATATACGTTGTTACTTGTGCGTCTGGTCTTTTGGTTTTGGCAGCAGAACAGGATATTGCGTTTTCAGCAGAAGAAGAAACGGAAGAAGAAGAGGAGGAGGAGACGCCCCAAAAATCCGCGATAAAATCAATTCCAGATCAGGAGTATTCGCCTGAGGAAACCCAAGATGAGGATGAAGAAGAAGACGACGGCGAGTAATTTTCTTTCTTCACACCTGGCCCGATAACAGCCATCTGTACATGCACACCCCAAATCTCGCTTTATGTTCAAAAAGCAAAGCCCTCGATTTTGGCATGTGACTGTCGAACAAAGTGTGGCGGTTGAGTCTGTCATAACAAGGCGTTGTGTGAAGAACCCTTTTCAAATCAAACAGTTTCGCATGCGCTTAAATTAATGCCGACCCCCTTGCGGAGAATACGTGAAATTCATATGCAAGGAGGTCGCACAAACTCGCAACATATCGACGTCCGAAAATCGATTTCCGCTTAAATCTAGGGTTTTGAGTGCCCCAAGCGAACAGGTGCAGGTACTTTCATCCTCACTTTCTTGCAAAAAACTGGCTATGCTGAGATTGTTATTCGAGGCATCCAGTGTGATCAAATTGGGCATCTTTCCCACTATATTGATATTTTCTAAATTGTTATTGCGTAGCGTAAGTTTTTGCAGTTTGGTAAGCCCACTTAAGGCAGAGATGGTATTGATTTTATACTGAGCTGGTGGCGTTGAGGCAATGCCAGTATCGGTATCTGTCGAAATCACAAGAGAAGAAGAATAGGTTTCAGATTGAGACAGCGTTAACTCTTGCAGTTGGGTAAGCCCGGAAAGAGATGCCACAGAAATGACGTGGTTCTCATCGAGATACAAGCGTTGTAGCGAGGTTAACTTCTGCAACGGGTCCAGATTTTGAATGGTATTTTTGGCAAAATCCGCCTCTATAAGTCCAGTCATCCCTCGTACAGAGGATATATTGGAAATATAATTGCTACTCATCCGAAGAACCGTAATCTTAGAAAGAGAATACAACGCATCTAAGATGACAATTTTGTTGTTGATCATATTCAATTCAGTGAGCTGATCCAGACTTTGAAGCGGGGTAATGTCCACAACTGCGTTATTGCTTACATCCAAATACGTCAGTTGGGTAAGCGCTGCCAACGGAGACAGATCCACAATTGAATTGCCCGAAAGATTGAGTTCTTTGAGAAACGTAAACTCCTGCAGAAGTGAAATTTCTGTCAATCCTTTGCTATTTAGTTCTTGTCGTAGAATCGGTTGATTATCCAATTTGCCGGCAGCGTCCTCACAGGTGCCGGAGGTGCCAGAAACTGCTTCTCGTATGGCATCGACAAAGGCTTGGGTTACCTGATTCTTAAATAAGCACGCATGCATAAATTTAGGCAAAGCCCCTTTATAGGCATCCATACGCGCCTGCAATTGGGGGCCCGTATCCACCTTGGCGGCATAGGCTGTACTCACGCTTGGAGCTGAGAGTGCTGCATTGGTAGTCTCTGCAGCAGGAGATACAAGGGGAGGGGCGCTGCTGCTTTTAGAGCAAGCAGCCATCGCAAGCAGAGATATCCCCCAAAACACCATGTATACTTTCATAAGACTCGGCCTCTCACGCTAGGTCCAATCGTGCGGAGTCATCCCCGAATCTCCGCGCCTCTTCTTATTGTACGGCGGGGGCTGGGGCAAAATCCAGCAAGTGGACCATTTGCTGTAAGACCTTTTTACGATGGGCTAAGGTTGTAACTGGCATTTGCAGTAGATGAGCGGCTTGACGGGTGCAGCCCACACATTCTTCTAAGGTGAGCGCCAAGATGGCGGCATCCACCATCTGTCCCGTATATTTCATCCCCCAGCGACGCGCCATTGCCAACAATCCCTCCTCGCGCACCCATTCACAGACAGAGAAAAAGGCAAGCTCGGCTCGCCCGTAAGCAGGGCGCGTTTCAATTTGTGCTTCTGCAATCACAAATTGCTGCTGCTTGAGTCCTTGTTGCGCCAAATTTTTGACATGACAAATCAGCTGCGCAATTTCACCTGGCCAAGAAGCCGTCTCTAAGCTTCGTAACGCAGCGGGGGCAAGACTGATGCTGGGGTATAGATGTAAGGTCTGCGCTACCAGTAGCGGAATATCCTCGGCTCTTTCTCGTAGCGGTGGCAAATAGACCCGACGCTCAAATATCATGTCCCAACGAGAGAAAAAGGCATCTGCAGATTTTTGATCTCGGCATTCATATAGTCCAATGACCCGTACCGAGCCCAATCGGTCGACTGCCTCCAGCCATGTGGAAAGAAAAAACGCGGGGAAAAACTCTATATCTGTCAGTACCAAGTCGCCTCCGCGCGCTTGCTGCAACAATCGATATATATCTTGATATCTTCGCAGGCTGCTGCAAGACACATAGATAAAGGGGCGTAAGGGTTGGCGGATTTTACGCCAGGCAGCGCGGGCAAAGGTAGTACGCCCCGAACCTGCAGTGCCTGCAACCAAAAGATGAGGGGCCCCTGATCCTTGTGTCGGCAATGCTTCTAGGGCAGCCTTGAGCGGACGATGGGCCGTAACAAACGCATTTATACCGGTAGAAGATGCGTCGATGCGTTGTATAGATTTTCGATAGACAAGCTGCTGAATCCCCATAAAGCCCCCATATAAGGAGAGGGCCTGCATTTCCGCGCCAGCAAAAAAGGAGGAGTCAATGCTTCCTAAGTAGCTGTTTTAGCATGAATAAGTGAAATGATCCATTTATGCCTCCCGGATTCTTCTGAATTTTGGTAGAACTTTCAGCGATCGATCAACTTGGGAGATACTGGGATGCATACCGTAGAAGTAACCGATAGTACCTTTGAACAGACTGTGCTGAATGCATCTGTTCCTGTTCTTGTGGATTTTTGGGCCCCATGGTGCGGCCCTTGCCGTAACATTGCGCCTTCATTGGAAACGCTTGCGTCAGAGTATGAAGGTAAAGCCATTATCGCCAAAATGAACGTGGATGAGAATGCCAACATTCCCGTGCAATATGGGGTGCGCTCCATTCCCTACTTGGCCTTGTTCAAAAAAGGCGCCGTAGTCGATCAAACTGTGGGCGCTGTGCCAAAAGACAAGCTGGCCGCCATGATCGATAAAGCGTTGTAGCGTGAAAACCCCGTTTCCTACGGGAGAAGTCGAGCTCCCCCTTCTGCAGCAAAGCAAGATTCTCTGTGGTGTCGACGAAGTAGGCCGTGGCTGTTTGGCTGGGCCGGTCTATGCAGCTGCAGCCATTCTTGACTTAGAGGCACTTTTTGATGCTCCGTTGTCGACCCGCAGTCTCATTCGCGACTCCAAAACTCTCTCTGCGGCGCAACGGGCAAAAGCTCGGGCCTGCATGGATCCCTATCTTCGAGATAGCGCTTGGGGGCAGGCCTCGGCACAAGAGGTCGATACGCACGGGATTGTCTTTGCCTGCTTTTTGGCTATGAAACGAGCTTTGGCGCTTTTGCAGCACCCTTTTGATCACCTGCTCGTAGATGGCAATCAGGGGCTGCCCCATTGGGTGGGCCCGCAGTCAGCTGTCGTCAAAGGCGACCAGAAATGCTTTTCCATTGCAGCGGCTTCTATCTTAGCCAAGCTGGAAAGAGATCACTTCATGACCAGCGCCTCTCATCGGTACCCTCACTACGGATTGGAAACCAACGTAGGGTACGGCACCCAGCATCATCTGGAGGCATTGCAACAACATGGCGCATGCTCCCTTCATCGCAAAAGCTTTGCTCCCATTCGAAATTTCACCGCGTTGTAAAATCGGATCTTGTGTCGAACACTGGGTGGCGGCTCGCTATCAAAGTCAAGGCTGGGAAATTTTGGCGCAAAATTACCGCCGACGCGGTACCGAGTTGGATTTTATCGCATGGAAGCACGGTACTGTAGCAGTGGTAGAAGTAAAGGCGCGACGCAATCTTCCTCCGCTTTCGGGCATCATCGAGACCCTGCTTCCGCGAAAGAAGCAAGCTGCGCTACAGCGAGGGGTGTTGCTGTTTTTACAAGAACAAGGGGAGAAGTTGTCTTGGAGGCAAGCCCGGCTTGATTTGGTGGTGGTGGCTTTGCCACTGACACCCCCAATCCGGGTCTTGTTTTTTCCAGATGTAAAGGAAATGGGAGGGGGGAGCCCCTCCTTGAAAGAAACTTAGGCAGAAAGAGCTTGTTTTACCGTACCCAACACTGTGTTGGCTGGCAAACGGCGAGAACGAATACGGGCTGACTTTCCAGAAAGCTCACGTAGGTAGTACAAGCGAGAGCGACGCACTTTTCCGCCTGAAAGAACTTCGATATGGTCTACCATATTGGAAATTAACGGAAATACTCGCTCTACACCGACGCTGTTGGCGCCGATTTTACGCACGACCAAGCTAGAAGCAGCGCCGCCCTTTTTGTATCGAATGCAAACGCCTTCAAAAGCCTGAATTCGGTATTTCTTCGCGTCGCCAGTCGCTTTTGCTTGCTCCTCGATCTTGTAGAGGACGCGGACAGTGTCGCCTGGGCGGAAATTTGGGTGCTGCACGCCTTGTACCAAGGAGGACTTTTGTTCAAAGGCTTGGACGATTGGGTTTCTCATTGCTCAACCTATTATAATCTAAGGGTTTACCAACTTTTCCCCGCTGTAAGTACAGCCCGAGCGTTGGAATTACCGAGTGAAAACCATTCAGAAGCTTGCCAATATAACGAAAACCCCCCGTACAGTCAAGCGGCTAACATGGAAGCCCCATAGAGCAAGCGCTCTTCTATAGAGCTGGCAGCGCCAATACCGCTTGAACCGGGAAGTGATCGGAGACCTCCTGTTTGTACAAGGCCATGGCAGCTGGGTCATGGCGATCTACATCTTCGATGATGCTAGGCGCACTCCACTGGGCTCGGTGATCTTGGTACACCAGCAAATGGTCGTAGCTAGAAGAGCCCACTGTGGTCGGGCCCGTTACCAAGCCACTCAATGCATGCTCTCCTTGGAAAAGATCCGCTGGAAAAAAGGCATGTGCCATAAGGAATAAATTAGCGGGCAGTAGAGTCATAGCAGCGGGGCGTTGTTTTTCTGACTCTTCCAATTGAAGATTAAAATCGCCCAGGGCCACAATCTCGGCTTGTGGGGTGGCTTCCCGTATACGGTCCATCTCTCGGTGTAATGCAATCGCTTCTTGTTGGCGCTTTTCGATATTATGCGCAGACTGATCCCCATATACAAGGTGAACTGCAACGAGGGTCAAGGGATGTCCCTCTGCTTCAAAGTGGCCTATAAAAGGGTCTCGTTCAAAATCTGCGCCAGCGGCATGCTCATCTCGCGCAAAGCAGGCTTGGGGCGTTGCATTCAAGCCGTGCAAATCTTCCCGGCTGCAGTACTGTCCATCCGCTTCCAGGGGCTGAATTCGATCGGATCGGTAATAAAAGGCCAAATACTCTTTGTAGGTTCGCTCTCCGGTAGGGACTTCACTCAGCACCAATTCCCAGTCTGCCTCAGAAGCTTGGCGTAATGCTTGTAGGAGAGCTTCAGCCCCCTCCGGTTTCATTACCTCGACAGCAGCAAAGACATCAAAGCCATGTTCCGTGATAATGCGGGCAACGCGTGGATAATTTTTGTGGGTCCCATAGCCCAAATGGAGCAGATTAAAGGCCCCTACGGTAAGAGAGTCTTGATGCTGTTGATGCACAAGAGGTACAACGATTTTCTCGCGGGAAAAAGCGAGAGCACTCGTGAGGAGAGCTGCGCTGCACGAGAAAAGACTGATGGCACCGGAGAACCACAGAACCCGACCTCTTTGTTTCATAGCCCACCTTGCTGTATGTAACTGTTCTTACCAGTGTGGGGGATGTGAACGGCGGTGGCAAGAATGGCGGTATTTTTTATGGGAAGCGACATTTGTTGTGCGGCATAAAGTTTTTTTGGAATTTGATTTCTTGCGGAACCAGCTGCGCAGTTTCTCCAAGAAGTCAAATTTCGTGTAAAGTAAAGTAAAAGAAAGGCCTTAAATATGTCCGTTGTTCTCATCCTGAATTATCACCGCGTCGGACATCCCACATCCGAAGCGCGATATCGGCGTATGTTTGTTTCCCCTGTGCATCTGTGTATGCAAATACGCATGTTGCAACAGCTAGGTTTCACTATTCTTCCGCTGTGCGAAGCCTGGCAAAGCGCAAAACCTCGGGTGGCATGTTTGACATTCGACGATGGCTATCTTGACAATCTCACGCTGGGATTGCCGATTCTCCAACGCGAAGGCGTGCGCGCTACAATATTTGCTGTCACCGATGATGTGGGAAAATCCCATCACAACTGGGAAGAAGCGGGGGAGACGGCACGAGCTGATCTCGCCACCTGGGACCAACTGCGTACGTTACAAGCCGCAGGCTGGGAAATTGGCAGTCATGCCCAAGAGCATCGCCATCTCAGCCGACTTCCCGTTGCAACTCAACTACGGTTGCTCACGCATTCGAAGCAAAAACTAGAGGAACAGTTGAATAAGACGGTTCACTCTTTCGCTTACCCATACGGCGATTATAATGCAGAGACCGTACGTGCTGTACAAGAAGCTGGGTATCGATATGGGGTCACAACGGAAATCGGAGTAAATCGATCCCTCACACAACCCTTTACTCTTTTGCGAGTCCCCATGTTTGGCTATCGACTTTCGCATCACCTACAAAATTACTTCACCTTGCGCAAATACCGAAACGTATAGGCCCCAGAAGAGAGAGATCACACAATGACATCGCCGTTGTCCCCCCTGCGCGTCTTGCATTTGGATACAGGTGCCGCTTTTCGCGGTGGACAAAACCAATTGCGTATTTTGCTCCATGGACTAAACCCAGCTGAAGTAACTTCGTATTTGGTACTGCGAAAATCTGCGCTCTCTGCCAAATTCTACTGGGACCGCACCCGGATCCTGCCCAAAGGGGGTCCACTGGCTCACCTGCTGTTTCTTCTTGCTTTGTGCCGCCAAGAGAAAATTCAACTCCTTCATATTCACACCGCACAAGCCCATAGTCTGCTGTTGGGATTGCGCCTGCTGGGTAACAAAATCCCTGCTATTGTGCATCGCAGGGTCCTGTTTGCTCCACGTAAAGGTTGGATACATCGTGCCAAGTACAGCAACTGGGTGGTACAGCGCTACATTGTCCTCTCTCATGCCATCCAAGATCAGCTTTGCATGTACGGTCTCCCTGCTTCTGCCATGCGGATAATTCCGAGCTGTGTAGAAACCAGCGTAGCAATCCCGGATCGAGTGACAGCCAAAGCGCTCTGGTGCAAGGCTCTCTCCTTGCCGCCCTCTGCCACGTTAGTGGGATTTTGTGGGCATTTAACCGAGGAAAAGGGCGCCGATACCTTGATGCAGGCCTTTGAGTTACTCCCGACTTCTATGGGGGATACTCACCTTCTCTTTGCAGGAGAAGGGCCGCTGCGAGAAGCGCTCACAGCACAAGCAACGCGTCTCTCTAGTTCGGCTCGCATTCATTTTCTGGGCTATCAAAAAGATGTCCCCGCATTTCTGGGAGCCTGTGATCTGTTGGTATTCCCCTCTGTGAGCGAAGGGTTGGGTTCGACGTTGTTACAAGCTGGCCAAGCCCATCTCCCGGTACTTGCCAGCGACGTAGGTGGCATTCCTGATATCATTCTCCCAGGCAAAACCGGAGAACTTGTACCCCCGCAAGACCCACAAGCCCTTGCAACTGCGATGACCGCCTTGTTGCAAGATCCAACTCGATGCGCAGCCTATGGCCTTGCCCTGGCTCAGCATGTGGCCGAGAATTTCTCTGCCACGAGCATGGTTCAGCACACAACACAAGTTTATCAAGAATTATACCCTACATAGAAAGAACTACGATGAAATTTTTGACTTTGATTCTAGTTGCGATGAGCCTAACGAGCGCCTGTCGCCATAAAGAAGAAGCTGATTCCACCGAAGAAATCATAGAGGAGAAAAAGACAGTACCCGAAGCCCCCCACCAAGGAGACCCCTACCCTGACCCTCTATCGGATTCTACTCCCCTTCCAGCGTCGCCCCATCCAGAGCCTGATGCTCATAAAACCCCTACCCCAGATGCCCGTGAGATTCCCAAAGTGGGTTCCCCTTCTCCTGGCCCCCATTTGATTCCAGATCCATCGAAGCAGTTGAATTCAACGCAAGCAACCTATACTCACCAAGAGCTTGTGGATTATATGAATTCCAGCTTCTACTTCCATAAACATAAAATACCAGCAGGCACACTGCTATATCGTTGCGAAGACCATGCACGGGCTACAACAATACCACTTTATCCATGGTTTTTAGCCGAAGACCTAACTTTTCACCCTTTTCAAGCGTTGCATGCAGGACTATGTTTATTTCGATCCATATATAGCTATACGGTCCTAAAAGACATCGAACTCGTGGATTTTCGCGCCAATCCCCGGCGGCAAGAAACCCCAAACGGGCATGAAATTTTCCATGTAGGCGCGATCCAAGCATTTCATCACCCCACGCAACAAACCGCCCCTTACCCAGGCCATATTGTAGACTATACCCTCGAGCAATACCTACGAGAAAACCCCCTACAAGTAGCCATTAACCCCCGTTGGATCCCTCTTGGCATCAAACGCGTTCAGTATTTTTGTGAAGAAGTGCTGCATAACTCCACCTACCTTGCTTACAATGTACAGCAAGCTGTACTAGGCTGGATCGACTATGATCTTGGTTTTTTACCACCTACTCATGCAGTGGTCGGTGGATTGACACGAGCAGACCATCGAGATATCCAAGAAGTTATGTTGTGCAACCCCAACGGATATATTGCATTTAACAAACTGGAGGTACAGGGCATTTAGAAGCTGTCTCCCCAAACGCTCCATAGATCCCCGACGCGCATTGCTTCCTCAGTAAAAAAGGACCTCTCCTATGCCTGCTATTCCTACACGCGAAACCTGGCTCCAACGCTTACAAGAAGAAACCCGCGGGAAAACAGAATCGGACCTTACGTGGCAGAGCCCGGAAGGCATTCCGTATCATCCACTGTATTCCAGTTCTGATCTCACGCAACATAACTACCAAGAAGAGTTGCCTGGGTTTCCTCCCTATACACGCGGCGTGCGGGCCAGCATGTATGTGGGCCGTCCTTGGACCATTCGCCAATATGCAGGATTCTCTACTGCAGAGGCGTCCAATCGTTTCTATCGCAGCTGCTTATCCGCTGGGCAAAAAGGCTTGAGCGTGGCATTTGATCTCCCCACTCATCGCGGTTACGACTCGGATCATCCGGATGTTTTGGCAGATGTAGGTAAAGCTGGAGTGGCCATCGATTCTGTAGAGGATATGAAATGTCTCTTCGACAGCATCCCCTTGGATCAGGTAAGCGTTTCCATGACCATGAACGGCGCCGTGCTACCCATTCTGGCAAGTTATATCATCGCTGCCGAAGAAGCCGGTGTACCGAGAGACAAGCTCACGGGCACCATCCAAAATGACATTCTGAAAGAATACATGGTACGTAACACGTACATTTATCCCCCCACGCCTTCGATGCGCATTGTGGCCGATATCATTGAATTCACCTCAAAAGAAATGCCCCACTTTAACAGCATCAGCATCAGCGGCTATCACATGCAAGAAGCCGGCGCCAATGCCGTTCTCGAACTTGCGTACACCATTGCCGATGGATTGGAATATGTACGCGCTGCATTGAAACGCGGACTCGATGTCGATACATTCGCTTCTCAGCTCTCGTTTTTCTTCGGCATCGGCATGAACTTCTACATGGAAATTGCCAAACTGCGTGCAGCTCGACGTCTGTGGCACGAAGTCCTGCAACCTTTTCACCCAAAGGATCCTAAGTCTTCGTGGATGCGGACCCATTGCCAAACCTCGGGTTACACCCTCACTGCGCAAGATCCGTATAACAACATCGTACGCACCACCGTAGAAGCCATGGCTGCCGTACTCGGTGGCACGCAAAGCCTGCATACCAACTCCTTCGATGAAGCTCTCTCCTTACCCACCGATCTTGCGGCTCGTGTCGCACGCAACACCCAGTTGATTTTGGAGGAAGAAACCGATCTGATTCATACGGTCGATCCATTTGGGGGTAGCTATTTTATGGAGTCATTGACTACAGATCTATGTAACCGCGCTCGCACTCTTTTAGAAGAAGTAGAAAGCTGTGGGGGCATGATTGAGGCCATTCAAAAAGGCATCCCCAAACGACGCATCGAAGAAGCAGCAGCTGCCAAGCAAGCTCGTATCGACAGTCGAGAAGAGACCATCGTCGGCGTGAACCGGTACCAAAATCCCGAGGAACCGGAAATTCCCGTACGCACCATCGACAATGCAGAGGTTGCCCGTTCGCAATGTGAAAGTTTGAAAGTCCTTAAAGCCAGTCGCAATCCCACTGCCGTAGCAGAAGCCTTGCAAGCCCTTACCCAAGCAGCTCGCGACCCTCATGCCAACTTATTGCCTGCTACATTGGCTGCCATGCGTGCACGTGCTACCGTGGGTGAAGTATCCAGCGCATTAGAAGCTGTTTTTACCCGATATGAAGCCCCTATTGTTTTGGCGAGTTCGACTTATATGAAAAACTATGCGCATCCAGAAAAAATCGAAAAAATTTGTGCTGCCATTGCTGCCTTTGCAAAAACAGAAGGCCGACAACCGCGTATCCTCATTGTGAAGTTAGGGCAAGACGGTCATGACCGCGGCGCCAAGGTAATTGCTACAGGACTTGCCGACCTTGGGTTTGATGTCGATATCGGCCCTTTGTTTCAAACCCCAGCGCAAGCGGTACAGCAAGCCATCGAAAATGACGTACATGTCATTGGCATTTCCACCCAGGCTGCTGGACATAATTTGTTGGTCCCCCAAGTTCTCGAAGCCTTGCGAAATGCCCATGCCTCGGACATTCGTGTGGTAGTGGGCGGTGTCATCCCTCCACAAGATTATCCTGCCCTTTTGAAGCAAGGCGTTGCTGCTATTTTTGGCCCGGGAAGCGATATTCCGGGTTGTGCCGAGCAAATTTTGGCTGCCCTGCCTCGCAGGAGTACGCCATGACACCAGAAGAATGGATCGCAGCACTGCAACAAGGTGACCGACGCGCGCTAGCCAAAGCACTGACGATAATCGAGAGTCAACATTCAGAAGATGAAGCACAGGCTTGTGCCCTTGTAGAGCGCTTGCCTCTTTCTGCTGCCACTTCCCTTCGAATTGGGATTACGGGGCCTCCGGGCGCAGGTAAAAGTAGCCTCATCGAAGCCCTTGGATTGTGCTACCTCTCCCTCTTTCCGGAAAATCGGATCGGCGTGCTTTCTATTGATCCTAGCTCCCCTTTGTCTCAAGGTAGTATTTTGGCTGATAAGACACGTATGCCGGAGTTGAGTCGACATCCTCGCGCCTTTATTCGGCCGGCTCCTTCTGGACAATTTTTAGGTGGAACTACACGGCACAGTCAGGAGGCCCTCCAACTGTTTGAAGCAGCCGGTTGCAACTGGATCTTAGTGGAAACAGTGGGTACGGGGCAATCAGAACACTTGATTCGACATCTCGTAGATTTAGTGGTTGTGCTGCAAGTGCCAAGTAGTGGCGATGCGTTGCAAGCGATGAAGAAGGGGATTCTCGAAATCGCAGATCTCATTGCAGTCAACAAAGCTGATGGGGCCACATTGCAGGCAGCACAAATTTTTGCCTCTGAGCTTGCTCATGCGGTTCCATCTCATACTCCTGTATTGCTACTTAGCACCCAACAGTCGGCTTCTGTGCAAGCACTGTTGCAAGAAGTACTCAAACGAGAAGGTCAGCAAGCTCCAGTTCGTGTGGAAAAGCGATTGTCTCAACGCGCTGCCTATTTTCCCGTTGAGTTGGAAAATTATGTCATGCAACATTTGGCTCAAAGCTCAAAGTTTGTGGCCTTGCAACAATCCTATGCGATTCGCGTACAAACTCAATCGATTCATCCTTGGCGTGCCTGTGAAGCGGTGTTTCGCGAATTTTTTGTGTAAGTCTCCTAGTGTGGATGGGTTTGCTGGTGCATCTTCGCAGCTGGGGTTCCCCAGTAACAAATAAATCAGAGAGAATGAGAAGAAGCATCCATCACATACTGCGTAGCCTCATAGAATCGAGAGAAGCGAGAGTAGAAAAGCGCGCGCTGCTTCACAATCAAAGCGGGTCCAAAAAGCACAGAGGCCCAGTGTTCCAGTTTTGCATCGGGATTTTTTTCTTTCAATAAAAAGAAATATAGGAACCCCAATGCCCCTCCAGCTCGATCGATGGCGTCCTTGCAACTGATATTGACATACGTGAAATCTCGACTGACTTCTTGAATCAACGTGCTGTAGAAAATTTCGAGATAGATACGACGTTCTTTGCGAGAAAGAAAGTTCTTTTCAGCAAAATATGTTGCCTCGACGTCTTGCATCCACTTTTTGCAACGTGCTTGCAATCCTTTCGCAAGAAGAGTCGGATCCCAGAAAAAGCCAGAGTCTTTCTTATCAAACATCTGAGAAAGAAGTTGCTGCTGAAAGACATCTACTGAAACCGTCTTTCCTCCATATGGCCCTTTTTGGTAATAAAAGAGCGAGTCCTTATCCAAGGTAATCACTGATACCACCCCAGGAAATTTGGCCCCTAAGGATTCGATGCACGCACATCGATAGGCTTCTTCTTGAAACCCTAGGTACTTAAAAATCTGACGCCAGCTTCGATGAGACTCCTCCCGTGGACAGCGTCGATCTTGTAAGTTGATATATAAATGATGTTCTTTCCGCTCCTGTACAGCCTCTATATAAGCCAAAAACTCTTCTTGCAGCTGTGGGGCTCCATTGGGACCTCGAGTAGGCGTCGACATACGCAGAAATGTCGTCTTGCTTGTAGAAAAAGCGACATAGGGAAAACTGGCCTGCAAATGTAGATCCAAGGATTTCCATAATGCGATGCCTTCATAGCCCCATCGCAGTCGTTTCCATCGAGAAAGCCCCAATTTGTGCTGTAAGCGATAGAGCTTCCAATATGCCGGAGGGAGCTGATGGAGGCATTCTTGTATTGAATGGATAGCTTCAGGTGGCGCTACTAAAGCGTGAAGCAACTCAGCCAGCGCATTTTCCATACGCTTGTTTGTGTAGAGTGCGTAGGCAAGTCTTTGTAAGAGAGGTCGGTTTTCGCTCCGTTGATACTGCGTGCGAAACCGATGTAAAAAGAAATAAAACTGCCTTTGAGGTGAAGGGTCAATGCCAAACCACATCCCTTGTTCAGCGGGTCTGATATGTAAGGCAAGGTTGGTCAGAATGTCTTGGTATTGACGGGTTTGCCAAGCAGGAAAATTAGGCGGCGTCAGCAGAGACTTCATGAAGTGTGGCTTTCGGGCGATGGCTGCGAGCCAATGGCAAGAGAACCACAAATACTGCAGCAGTGCAAATCATCAGGGTGAGAAAAAATCCTTCCCATCCCCAGACGTCAATAATTTTTCCCAAGGGATATCCCGTTGAAGCGGCACCGATATAAGCGAAACATCCTGCAAATCCATTGGCGGTACAGGACGCTTTTTTATCTACATATTCTGCAGCTGCAATGCCCACTAAAAGCTGAGGGCCAAAGATTAAAAACCCGACAGTCGCCATCCAAAGACTGTCGATCCAAAGTGCCTGTCCCGGATATTGCCAGTAGACCCCACAAATAACCAAAAGCCCAGCTGCACAGGCCAGCATGGCAGGTACACGATGTCCGCGAAAGATTGCATCTGAAGCCCAACCGATACTCAGCGTGCCCAAAAATCCCCCTACTTCAAACCAACTTACCGCACCGGCAGCCGCGATATTGCTATATCCTTTGGCTTGCACCAGATAGAGCACCCCCCAGTCATTGACGGCTGTACGCACGATGTAGACAAAAAAGTACGAGAGGGAAAGTACCCAGACATAGGGGTTATTCAAGATATGGGTAAATAAAATCTGACGAACGCTTAATTCAGGGGCCCCTGCCTCTGCAATCGAAGCCTCCGTGATCGGTTCCCCGCGAAATTTTTCTACACAAGGCAACCCCATGGTTTGGGGTACATCTCGTAATTGTCGGATCAACCATAGCCCTGCTACCATACAGATTATGGCTGGGACCCATAAAGCCGCGCGCCATCCCCAGTGGGTGGCAGCAAAGGCTGCGATCAAGGGAATGAGTGCGCCCCCCAAATTATGAGAGGTACTATGAAGACTCCACCAGCGCCCGCGTTCAGAGCGGCTATACCAATGCATGAGCAATTTCGTGCAAGAGGGCCATCCCCAGCCTTGAAACACTCCGTTGAGCCCCCAAAAAATCGAAAAAAATAGAAGGGAGGAGGACATACCAAAGAAGAGATTGCATAACCCAGTTAAAATCAGACCGATTCCCATCACATACCGAGGGTTGGCCTTGTCAGATAAAATGCCACTGCCAAACTTGCTCAATCCATAGGAGATATAGAGAATCGTACCCAAAAATCCGAGATCGGCCTTGCTCATCCCCAACTCGGTAATCATAGCAGGCATGGCAAAGGTAAAGCTTTTGCGGGTAAAGTAAAAAAGGGCATAGCCCAAATAGATGGAGTAAAAAGTCCGAATGCGCCAGTAGCGGTATTCAGACTGTACCTTCTCAGTGTCTGTTATTTCAGGCAGATAAGGAGACGGCTGGAGAAAAAAGAAGAGTTTGTTGAACACCTGCAATACCAGCTCCATGCGTCGAATAAGTCAAAGCGCAAAAGGCTCTTGTAACATGGTGGGCCAATTTTTCAACAAATTTGGTCAATTGCTTCTTTATTCGGCTGAAATTAAAGCGATTTCTCCAGCATAACCAGAGTTATTTTCGGATGGCAATAAAGGCATTGGTTGGATCATACGCCGATCGCGTTTTGGGTTCGATCAGTCCATATATCGTCCGGCTTTCTTCTGAGTAGATAGCAGACAGAAACAGTTCCCTTCCGTCAATCTGAAGTTTGCCCGTCATCAGACCATTCCACGGTAGATTTTGTGTCACCTTAAACGTAACAGAATGACCTTCCTTATTATATAGCGTCCAAGAGTCCCCTACAATTTGTCCAGCTCCTGAGTGCTCTTCCCCTGGAACCAACACATTATAAGAACCCGTCAAATCAGCTATAACAGGAAGAGCCTGTTGTTTTTGGGCAAAACCAATGCCTGCATTCGGTGTCCCTTGGGAGAAATCGACCACAGCGAAGGTTTGTCCATTTTTTCTCGGGCGCAGCAGCACATTGGCAAACTTATGACCCCCATCCCACAGCTCCACAATGCCAGTGCCCAAATCCTTGTACGTACCGGTATGAAGTTCGGAAGCGGTCGCCTGGGTTACATGCTTTCCTCGTGCAATTCGAAAGGTCGTAGCCGTGGAAATCGGATCCCTGGTTAACTCGACACTCCCATAGTCAACTCCATCGGAAGAGGCTCTGTCGGGAGAAAAGTACAAAAAGCTATAGATCCCTTCGACATCATGAGAAGCAAGGGCGCCTTGTAGCGCTGGAACTCCAACATAAAAGTGCTCATCTAGCCCACCAAAAACCAATTCATCTTTGATCGTTAGCAACCCGCCACCATCCTCTGTTGCATAGAGGTCGCCCCCAAACTCAGGAAGGCTGCGCAGTGTGCCGCTGTGGGTTTTGCCTGCAAGTTTCCCTTCCCCTACTTTGTAGCCATAGGTGAGCGCCGTCGTATCTACCTGTACTTCTGCCAAATCCCCGAGGCTGACCCCTGCATGAAAGGCTTGCTTGAATCGTTTGCCAAAAAAGGGAGCGGCTTCTTCTGATGCCCCATGGCGGCATGCGTATAGAGACAGCAATAGGGAGACACTGCAGCTCCCCACGATCCACAGAGAGCCCAACTTTTTCCCACTCATTCTCCACACTCCTTAGCGTAACTAGGGTTTATCTAAAACTCGATGCAAAGCAGACCCGAAGAGGACCAGTCCAATTGCCAACAAAATCAAGGGGATTCCGATCATTGCCATACCTGTGACGATGCCGAGGAGAACCTGCATGCAATTACCTCCAGTGTAATAGAGCCGCCAAGAGAGTTTGTCACCGCAACCAAACTATGTTAGGTTGCCCCACCGAATCAAGTAGGATTTCCGCATATGGGACTCAAAAGTCTGGTCTTTTCCCCGCCTCTTACGTGGACGGGCCCTCAACAGGCACAAGGACGCGTTCTTCGCATGGACCGCCTCGATCTTTTGTATATCGAGGTAGAAGACGTATCGTCATCCGTCTTCGCATACCCTTTTCAATTTACCATACGATCTAACGATGAATCACAATGCACGTTCTCCGGGCATACCTTGCAAAGAGAAGGAACCCTGCTCACCATCCAGTTGGTGCCTGAGGATGTGCCTCGATTTCAGTCCTTGATTGGCCAACTTCGAAAAAGTGAACATCTGGATTTTTGCCAGCGCGAAGATGTCGAAGCCTCGGATCGTTTTACGGGCTTTGAAACCTTCTCGTTTATCCCTTACGCACTGTCGGGATTGTCTTTACATCAAGTCAATACCCAGGTCTCGCTTTTGGGGCACCGCTTTGCCTCTCCTTTTTTGATTACGGGCATGACCGGTGGCGTTGCACAGGGTCATGAAATTAACCGTCGACTGGCCCAAGCGGCTTGTACGCACAATATTCCCATGGGCATCGGTTCTCAGCGTGTGGCCTTGGAAGATCCGTCTTGCCGCTCTGTCTTCCAACTGAAAACCGAATACCCGAACCTCTTCCTCATCGGCAACCTTGGAGTTGCCCAGCTGTTGCAACCCCAAGGCGTCGCATGGTGCCAGCAAGCCGTGGACATGGTGGGCGCTGATGCTCTGGCCTTGCATCTCAATGTGATGCAGGAATGTATCCAGCCAGAAGGCGATCGCAGCTTCCTCGGCGTACTGGATAAAATCGCTGAAGTCTGCGCCCGATTGTCCGTACCCGTTCTTGTCAAAGAAGTAGGATCTGGTCTCGACCTAGAGTCTGCGACCCAACTGCTGGCAGCTGGTGTTGCCGTATTAGACGTAGGTGGACGTGGGGGTACTTCATGGCCTTATATCGAAGGACTGCGAAGCCAGGATTCTTTGCGGCAAGAACTTTCTCGCGTCTTTCGCGACTGGGGGATTCCCACCGCTTATAGCTTGCAAACCCTACGGCAATCATTGCCACCAGAGGTCCCATTGGTTGCCACCGGCGGCATTCGATCCGGCCTCACGGCAGCCAAAGCCATCGCATTGGGGGCTAACATGGTCGGTGTCGGCCTTCCCTTGATGCAAGCTGCCCTTGAATCTGCAGAACGAGTCGAATCCGTGTTGGCCTCTCTTCTCGATGGACTGAAAATCACCATGTTAGCTACAGGTAGCGCGACTCTCCCCCAGCTAGCACATCGCCTGTCCTTGGGTCACCCCTACGAAGCCCAAGTTCGACACCATTTCACTCTGCCTCGAGATCCGTAAAATGGTTCAAATTCGAGTACCAGGCAAGATCATGCTGGCAGGAGAATATGCCGTCCTTCGCGGGGGTGCTTGTATCGCGTGCACCATAGAACCGTATTTAACGGTTCTATGCACCCTTCAAGAGGGCTACTCTCTCGCCTCCGATCTTTGGAAAACGCCCCGGGTTTTCCCTTTATCTGAACTTGCTTCTCTTTCTGCCTCGGAGCCTTTTATCCAAGCTGTGCAAGCGGCTGCACAGCGCTGGCATCTGCCCGGCGCACGGATCGAGGTACAATCCCAACTCGCGATAGAAGCGGGGCTTGGCTCCTCCTCCGCTCTGCGTGGTGCGGTGATTGCTGCCCTGGCACAGGTATGCGCACCTGATACAGCGCCACTTTCTCGCGAGAGCTTGAGTGAGACTGTAACGCAGCTGCAGCGTGTGAGCCAGCGGCATGCCTCTGGGTATGACATCATGACCCAGGTACACGGGGGGCTCCTCTTGCTGGTGCCTGACACTGGGGCTGTGCAGCCGCTTGCCTCCGACTCACTCGAACCCATATGCGAAGCGTGGGCGGGGGGAAAGGGCGCCCCCACCGGACCTACCATGCAAGATACCCTTGCATGGCTTGACGCAGGCGATCGATGGCCTGCGCTGATGCTTCGCTCACAAGCTGCTGTAAATCACCTTGTCGGTTTTTTTTCCCATCGCTTGTCACTGGATGACCTCCTGGCAGAGATGGGAAGATACCGTCAGTTCTTCGAAGCAGCCCCGCATTTTCCGAGGGCAATTCGCACTGCTTTTGAAGGTCTCAGTGGGTTGGACCGTGCATGGAGTTACAAACCCACGGGCGCCGGAGGAGAGGACTCTCTGCTTTTACTCGGTTCTGCAGAAGCAAGAGCGCCGGCAAGAGAACGATTGCAAAAATTGGGTTGGTACCGATTGCCAGGCAAACTTGGCGTAGCGGGTATCGAACGTAAGGAGGGAACGTCATGGCAGCCACTGTTTACCTAGCGGAAGCGCCAAGTAACATCGCATTTTTAAAATATTGGGGTAAAGCAGATGCTGCCGCCCAATGGCCTGCCAACGACTCTTTGTCCATGACCTTGCGAAACGCTCGTACTGAAACTTCTGTACAGCGGAGTGCACAGTCAGAGTTCTACTTCAATGGGCACAAGCTTTCCTCTCAGGACCCTTTTGCGCAAAAAGCCATGCGGCACCTTGCCTTTTTGTTCGACATGCTGGAAGAAACGCCGATCCATTTGCGTATCGAGACAAAAAATACCTTTCCCGACAGCTGTGGTATCGCAAGCAGCGCAAGTGGGATGGCAGCCCTTACGCTTGCCACTGTGGCGTGCTTGCTAGAAGCTCCCAGTTGGGATTCGCTTACCGAACAAGGTATTTCCCGGGCGCAACTGGCATCTTGGGCGCGAAAAGGATCCGGCAGCGCCTGTCGCAGTTTTTGGGGCGGGTTTGTTGCTTGGGAAGCGGCTGCTGGTCCTGCGTCTCAACGGGCCTATCCCTTGTTTCCAGCTGAACATTGGCGCCTGTGCGATATTTTGCTTCTGATTTCCATAGCACCCAAGATCATATCCTCTTCTCAAGGACATCTAACGGCTTGGGATAGCCCCTTGTTCTTGCCTCGACTCTCTGGGCTACCTACGCGTAAAAGAGCCATGCTCGAAGCACTAGCTACGCAAGATCTCTCCCAGTTGGGGCCTTTGCTGGAACAAGAAGCACTTGAAATGCACAGCATCATGTTGAGCGTGGAGCCCCCCATTTGCTACCTCACCGCTGACACTTCTGCGTGGATTGTGCAAGTTCGACGCTGGCGACAGGAAGAAGGGCTCGAAGTGTACTTCACCATCGATGCAGGTCCCAATCTTCATTTGATCTGTGAGCCAGCTGCAAAGCCAGCGCTATTATCTCGACTGGCACAAGCGAATGCACAATGGCTCGAGGATGAAGTCGGTACAGGTCCGACACTTTGTACAAGGAGATGATATGAATGCATTTGCTGCCAGGCAAGAAATCTTTCACATGTCCCTCGAGAGATTCTGCCGGCACACCTACGGGGGAGACTCAGATTTACATCGCGCCTGTACCTACGCCTTGCAAGGCGGGGGCAAACGCGTCCGTCCGCTTCTGGTGACACTGAGCAACCAAGCCTGTGGAGGCAATCCCGATCATGCTATACTCCCTGCATTGGCAGTGGAGTTGGTGCACACCTATAGCCTTGTACACGATGACTTGCCAACCTTGGACAATGATACCCTCCGCCGAGGTCGGGCTACCGTACACGTACAATTTTCCGAATCCACCGCACTTCTCACAGGCGATGCACTGCTTTCTGATGCCTTCTCGCTCTTTGATCCAGATCTGGGTCAAGCTTTGGGGTACCCCTCTGATCTTTCCTCCACCCAATATCTGGCAATGAGTCTGGAGCTGGCACGGGCCATCGGTGGAGGTGGAATGGTATTGGGGCAGTTTGAGGATATAGCTTGTACAGGAGGCGACGAAGGTACCTTTGATACGCTGCTTGATATGCACCGCAAAAAAACAGGCAAGCTTATGGCGGCTGCTTGTGTACTGGGAGGCATTTCTGCCAACGCCTCTGTGCATCAACTTACGATGCTTCGTACCTTTGGAGAAAACCTCGGCATCTGGTTTCAGCTGCAAGATGATGCATTAGATGGCACGCCGGAGAACGGCAAAACCCCCCACAAAGATTTGGAGCAGGGGAAGCTTACTTTGCAACGACTGGGCGGTGCTACACAAGCGCAGCAAATTTTGCAGCAGCATGAGACTCAGGTTCGAGCCGCCGCCGCCCAGCTCGACCCCCTTGGACATGGCATACAACAGTTGGTGGAGTTGTTGGCCCAACGCAGACGATGAGTCTCCGATCCTTGGCGAGGAGGGGCCGGGGGAATTTTCGTAGATGGTGACCCAGTAAAAAACTTCTACGCAGCGTATAATACTCAACATGAACGAACATACCCCCACTCGCGTGTTGGCCTTCGATGATCAGGGTGATACCGCACGTCTATATCGAAAAATTTTACAAGAAGGTCCAAACGCCAAGGATTTCGATCTATGTTTCGTGACCTCGGGGGCGGCGTTCAAAGCTCTATACACCCAGTTTCAGCCGCAGATCGCTCTATTGGATGTAAACCTGCCCGATATGTCAGGGCTTGAGCTGTGTGAATATATTCGCACGAATCCAAATCCGCATTCCTATACAGGTATACTGTTTGTCTCCACCGCTACCTCCCCTGTGTTTGCCATCAAGTGCTTAAGCATAGGGGCCGATGATTTTTGCCCAATCTATCTGTCTGAGCTGGAAATAAGAGCTCGTATTTATGGTATAAATCGTGTTCGCCGCCTGGCAGACTCCCTCGCCAGCGCCAACCATCACCTGAGAGAGGCCAATGCGAAGCTGGCACAGATCACCATCACAGATGAGTTAACGCAACTCTATAACATGCGGTTCTTCAAAAAGCGGATTCAAGAAGAGTTTGCTCGCGCGATCCGATATGCCAAACCTTTATCCCTCATTATGCTGGATATCGACCATTTCAAGGAGGTCAACGATCGCTTTGACCACCTCACGGGCTCCGAGGTACTCCATCAAATTGGCATGATAATTACGCGGTCCATTCGTACTATCGACATTCCGGCTCGCTTTGGGGGCGATGAGTTTGTGATACTCCTCCCCGAAACATCCCTTCTTGGCGCCCGCTCCCTGGCTCGCCGTATTTCCGCCAATCTTGTAAGCACCAAGTTTCAAGGGGACACATTTTGCTTGCATGTCAGCGCGTCTTTTGGAATTAGTACCCTACACGGAATTGCGGAGCCGCCAGAATCTGCCACCGAGCTGATCCGTGTCGCAGATCGATTTTTGTACCGGGCCAAACATCAAGGCCGCAGTCAGATCGTCGACCCCCTTGAAACCTATGTGCAGCCGGTATTTCATCCCCCTAAAGAGGACGTACACCTCTCTCTTTAGGTTTTACCTCATACAGAGAAAGAAGCGCTGAAATGGCACCCACGCAACCATTGTCCTCCCATTGGGCCGATACCACTGCATTTTCTGTCATTAAAACGAAAGGGGATAAACCCCAATATGTCGTCTCTAGCGGTATTACCCCTAGCGGTAAAGTCCACGTTGGGAATTTTCGCGAAGTTCTCACCGTAGCGTTGGTGGCGCGCGCCCTACGTGATGTAGGGAAAAACGTACGCTTTTTATACAGCTGGGACAATTTCGATACCTTCCGTAAGGTACCTAAAAATTTACCAGATCCAGCTGCTTTCACACCCTATCTGCACCAGCCCATCATGCGCATCCCCGACCCATGGGGGCAAGCGACATGCTACGCCCAAAAATTTATCCAACAATTTGAAGACGAGCTCAAACTCGTCGGCATGCACCCAGAGTATCTCTACCAAGAGAGCAAATACAGCAGCGGCAGCTATGCCGCCGAAATTCGCCAAGCCCTGGAGGCCACCGAAGCCATCAAAGAAATTCTGAATCGATACCGGACCTCCCCCCTCGAAGACAGCTGGTTGCCCACTGCTGTATATTGTAGCCAATGCCAAAAAGATGAGATGGCCTATCAAACCTACCCTGGTGAATGGGCCTATCAATACAAATGCGCCAGCTGCGGCTTCGAAGAAACCCTAGACATTCGCCAAACCCGTCAATTGAAACTCAGCTGGCGTGTAGACTGGCCTATGCGGTGGCACTTTGAAAAAGTGGACTTTGAGCCAGGGGGCAAAGACCACTCCTCCGAGGGTGGTTCTTTTGATACGGGTGCTGAAATTATCCAAAAAGTATGGGGCGTCGCACCACCGGTATACCTGCAATACGACTTTGTCAAAATCAAAGGCGGAAGCGGCAAGATGAGCTCTTCCTCTGGTGAGTTGCTCACCATAAGCGATGTTTGTGAAGTATACGAGCCGCAAGTATTGCGATGGATTTTTGCCAACCATCGACCCAATCACGATTTTGCTATTTCCTTTGATGAAGATGTGATCAAGGTATACGAAGAATTTGACAAGTGCGAGCGATCCGCTTTTACCGAATCCGATGGAAAAGCGAAGTGGCAACAAAATCGCCGCATTTATGAATTTTCCCTTGTGGGAGAGCCGTCATCTGCGGCTCCGCAACGAGCTGGTTTCCGCGCCTTGTGTAACCATCTCCAACTATGCGATGGAGATATTGAGAAGACCCATCAGCGTTTTTACCCTACTTTTGTTGGGGATGCTCATATTGCCTTTGTCTCTCGCGCCACAAGAGCTTGGGAGTGGTTACAAAAACATGCCCCAAGTGAATTTCGTTATCAGCTCCACCGGGAGCGCGTGGAGGTAGTCCTTTCTGCGCCACAACTAGAAGCGTTGGCTTTGCTACGCACCTTCCTCTCGCAGACTGACCTTGCTACAATGGATACCAAATCCATTAATGAGGCGCTTTGGGCCCATGTGGTGAACCAGGTGTCCTGTGAACCCAAAGAGGTATTCACTGCCATCTACTTGAAGCTGATCGGACGCGATCAAGGTCCAAGATTGCCGAGCTTTTTGCAAGAAATTGGAGCTGAACGCCTTCTTGAACTGCTCTAGGAGACGATATGGTAAAAGTGCTTTTTCTCTTAGGCGTTGTGCCCATGTTGATGCAATGCACCTTATTAAAAACGTTGGTGGGCATTCAGCCGAGAAAACCGGAAGTACATCTGATCAAAATCCAGGTGAAACGAGCTGACCTAAAAAGCGTGGAACTTGTAGCGCAGCTTGAGATACAAAACCCCAATGATTTTGAACTGCGATTTGCTGATGTACGGTACCAACTTTCCATGCATAACGAAATAGTAGCAGAGGGCGTGTATACAGAAGAGGTTGTGATCCGCGAATTGGCAACGACTACCTTGCAAGTGCCAATTCGTCTTCATACGATGCAAGCAGTCAAAACCTTATTCAAATTTTTTCAAGATCGTAAAGCGGTTGCCAAGTGGACGGCAGATGCCAACTTCGTTTCCCCCTTAGGGAAAATCGGTATTCACATTGCCGATGAAAAGGAGATCCGATAGCAGTTTTTATTGGGGCTCTGTTTGCCTCTGGGTAAGCAGCTGCGCAGCTGCTTACCGAGTAAAAAAACCGATCTGATCTATAAAAATACCTTGGCAATTTCGATAAACTCTTGTGGAGATAAGGTGTCACAACGTCTTGAAAGATCAATGTCGCTGGGAAGTGTTTTTCCCATATGCAAAAAAGACCCCAAACTGTTACTCAATTTTTTCCTTCGTTGATGAAACACCTGACGGGTAAGTTGCTCTACTTTTCCTAAAATGGCGGGCTCTTGGGGCGTTGTCGGAGGCAAGAGAGAAACTACCGCACTGTCCACTTTGGGAACCGGGTAAAAACATGTGCGTTCGACTTTGTACTCCACCTTGGCTTTGGCCCGAAGTTGGGTATAGACACTCAGGCTTCCGTAACTTTTTTCATTCACGGGAGAACAAAGTCGTTGGGCAAACTCTAACTGCACCAAAAAGAATAAACCCTCAACAGAAGAGAGTTCCGGCAGCGTGTGCAACAAAATAGGAGAAGAAATATTATAAGGAATATTGCCACAGATGGCTTTTTTGCCTGGATGTTGTTTCACCCAAGCGGATAAATCAAACTGTAGAATATCTTCGTTTACCACGGTGAGAGATCCCGCTGCGTTGCTTTCTCGATATCGACTGGCAACCGACGTCATATATTCTGCCAGTTGATCGTCTTTTTCTACTGCAGTAACCGTAAGGCCTGCTTCCACCAATTTTCGGGTGAGAATGCCTTTTCCAGGCCCAATCTCGAGCACCTGTTGAACGCCTTGTTGTAGGAGCAAGTTACAGAGTTTGACACAAGGCCAATCGGTGTGCAGAAACACTTGAGACAACGATTTTTTTTGCCGATGCGGATACGCTACTTTCATTTATGCCCCCTGCCCCATTTGAGGGCGATATCGAGAATATACATCCCAATCGAGAGCACCAAATGCCTCGACTCCTTGATTGCGAAACAGAGCCCCCCCATAACATGCGATCATGGCTGCATTATCCATACAGTTCGCACGCGAGGGGAAAAAAGCGGGTATTGAGATCTCTTGTGCCAATCGCTCTCGCAACCGAGTACTGGCTGCAACACCGCCTGCCACAAGCAAACTCTTGGCACCAGGGTATTTTCCCACTGCCAACTGAGTCTTTCGAATCAATTGCCCCAAAGCTTCCTCCTGAAAAGACGCACACACATCCGCAATCACTTCATCCGGCAAGCGAGTGCCATGGGTTTGTTGCAATCGCTGCAACAGATACACTACATGAGTCTTCAGTCCAGAATAGCTAAACTGCAGTTGACTGCGGTCTTTCATCATAACGGGCATCGGATATGTCTTGGGATTCCCACGTTTGGCCCAAGATTCAATCTTGGCACCCCCCGGGTATTCCAGCCCTACCATCTTGGCTACTTTGTCGAAGGATTCTCCACAGGCATCATCGATGGTAGAAGCAAGCAAGGTAAAGTCGAGAGGCGTACGCATCCAGTACAAGTTGGTATGTCCACCAGACACCACCAAGGCAAGAGCAGGAAAGCGATCCTCCTCCCTCCATGATACATCCAAAAAGACAGAATGCACATGCCCGTGGACATGATCTACGGGAATCAAGGGTTTGCCTGTTGCCAAAGCCAATCCTTTTGCAAAGGAAACCCCAACCAACAAAGAGCCCACCAATCCAGGTCCTGCTGTCACCGCAATGTAGTCGATATTTTCAATGGATATCGAAGCTTTTTCCAAGGTTTTTTTATAGAGGGGCAAAAGTATTTGTAAGTGTTCTCTTGCCGCAATCTCGGGGACAACACCCCCAAAAACCCGGTGGCAGTCGATCTGAGAGGCCACCTCTGATACCAGCACGCGATGCTCACCGTCCACAATGGCAATACCGGTATCATCACAACTCGATTCAATCCCAAGACCTAGCACATCTGCCTCGTTATTTCTTTAGCTTATGGATCTGCTCTTCGGCAGCTTTCGCTTCCGGTGTATGGGGCGATTTTGCCGTAAGTTCTCCGTAGTACACCAACGCAGTGGCTTTGTCTCCCAATCGTCGGAAGCAATCTCCCAAGCGCAGCTGGATTTTTGGATAAGAGGTTGATAACCCAGGAAACTTTAACAGCTTGTCATATTCCAAGGCTGCTTCTTCTAAGCGACCCAATTTAAACAAACTTTCTGCATACAAATAATGAGCCCGGTCTCCGTGCTTTAGTTGTTTTTTCTTCAACAACACGGGGACTTCATCTACGATGGCGGTATATTTTTTCTCTTTATAGGCTGCTTCGAGTTGTTCACCCGTTTTCAATTTGCCTTTTTCGGTTTTTTTTTCTGCGCCATGATGGTTCTTCATCTTGCTGAGAATCCCTAGCATTTCCACTTGGGCTTTTTCTAGCTCTGCTACCTTTTGTTGCAGGGTTTGCAAGGTATTGGCAACGACAGCTTCTTCTTCTTTTCCCCCTGGCAATCGTCCGCTTTGTACCCCGATGTGCAATCGATCGATCTCGCCTTGAATCTTTTGGATATCTCCATGCATGGTTTCGAGTTGCACGTAAGAGGAGGCCAGTTTTTGATCGGTAGAGCTCCCTTTTTGTCCATGCTCATTGAGTCGACTTTCCAACGCAAGTAGCTTGGTTCGAGCGACAAAAAGCTCATCTTGCAGCTCTTTTTTATCCGAGCTTGTTAAACATCCTGCTACACAAAATACACCGGGCAAAATCCCCAACCATTTGAAACGCATGTACTTCCTCCTAGTGAAAGAGTAGGAAGTGTAGAAAAATCTACGCGGATGCGCAATGGCTTAGTGGGATTTGAAGCTTGCATGGGGGGCAAGCAGGCCTATAGCTTTCGTTTCATGCGAACCATAGCGGTAAAAAGCAGATTTCGATCGGCTACCCACATATTCTGATATGCAGCATGGATGGGTTGATCTAAAGCAGATAAAGAGTGTCCTTCTATCATACGAAAATCTTGCTCTAAATTCTCAAAATAGGTCTCTTTGCGTCCCTTCACCATTTCTGCCACAGGCTGGGTGATGGGGGGGAAATATGTCCAGTCTCCATCCGGAGCAACATGTTCCGACGCTCTGTCTTGCAGGGGGGCCTCTATTGTCTTGTCATCGCGCGCAGGGGTTTCTGCCGCGCGCTCCGCAGCAACCGTCGGTTCTTCTAGCGCGACAGCCGCGGACTGTGCTGTACTTTCAACCTGGGAATCTGCTACAGTAGGGGGAGAGGCGCCCTCTGTGGGTTGACTTTTCGTGTCCTCGCCCTGCGTCATCTTGCCTCCCCCGGTATCATAAGTAGGGTTTTTGTGCGCACTTCCTGATAGGGATCGGCACAATGGGATGTATACATAAATCTGAGGCGGCCGCGTCCCCTCATCCGACACAAAATGGGTAGAACAACAGGGGAGCTTCGCAGATATGCAGCTCGCTATAGGCTACCCGAATAGGAAAACACGTAAGAATGCAAGAAAATCAATTGGATACAGAGAAGCTCGAGACTGCGGCGCCACTCCCCTCTGAGTCTCCCTCTCTCGAGACTGCAGCGCCTCTCCTTGAGACTTTGGTACTGCCTCTTCCCCCGCCTCCCTGTGAGACTTTTGAGGAAGCCGGGGTTGTGCCCGAGATCATGGAGCAATTGCGCCGTATCCAGTGGACAGCCCCCACGCCGATTCAAGCCAGGACCTTGCCGCACAGTCTGCGCGGTAGAGACATTGCGGGTTTTGCCCAAACGGGATCCGGAAAAACCGGTGCTTTTGCCATCACATTGGCGAATTTCTACCTGAATGCAAAGGCCAAAGACATTCCGCTTACCACCTTTGGCCTCGTCATTACCCCTACCCGCGAACTTGCTATGCAAATCGGGGACGAACTCACCCTTCTTTTTGCCCCATTAGGACTCAAAAATGTGGTGACCGTAGGCGGTATGGACTGGGATGAGCAGTACAAAGAACTTCAGAAAACCCCTGCGGTAATCGTGGCCACACCCGGTCGGCTCAAAGACTTTATTTCCAAAGATGCATTTCGCTTTGAAGACATTCAAATTTTTGTCTGCGATGAAGTAGATCGCATGTGCGACATGGGCTTTATCCAAGATTTGGAACTTTTCCTGGATAAGCTTGCGCCGACAAGCCAAAAACTTCTCTTCTCTGCGACCAGTAGCGATGCTGTTGACGAAGTAATCTTCGAGTACCTCAACGAACCCGAGTATGTATCGTTGAACCACGAAGAAATTACACCCGAACGCATCGAGCAGCATGCTCTCATGTGTGAAGCGCCAGAAAAAATCAAAGTTCTGTTGTACCTCCTTCGGCAAACCCAGGGCCAGCGTAGTGTGGTGTTTACCAATACACGACTTACTGCAGCTTGGTTGCATTACAAATTGCGCGCCAATCAGATTCCCGCAGATATCATCACGGGAGATTTGCCTCAGAACAAGCGAGTTCGCTTGATCAAAAATCTGAAAGCCGGCAACACCAACATCTTGATCGCAACGGATGTGGCCAGCCGCGGCCTTCATATTCCCGGTATTACCCATGTGTACAACTTTGATTTGCCAGATGAGCCTTCTAGCTACATCCACCGGATTGGGCGTACCGCTCGCGCCGGCGCGCAAGGCAAAGCCTACAGTTTGATCTGCGATTGCTACGGCGAAAACTTCGTTGGCATCCAAGAGCTCCTGGGGAAGAGTTGCCCCAAGCCAGCTTGGATCGCAAACGAGTGGTTGCAAACCCCTGACCATGCAGGAAACCCATTTTCCTCCCAAATCCTGCGCTTCGACCCGCAATCCAAACGAGGATTCGAGTACGATGAAAATTGGGAACAAAAGAAGGCCCAACTAGAAATGGAACGAGAACAACGAGCCAGACAACCCCGTCCTCAGCCCCAAGAATCCCGTCGTCCTCAACCTACGCGTTCGAGTACAGACCCCATCGAGCAAAGCTACCAGCAGCGCTACCAACAAGAGCTCTTGCGCAAACAAGAGAAGCGTTCCTGGTGGGTACGCCTCGTGGACAAGGTACTCTCTTTCTTCCGTCCTAAGCCAAAAACGGCAGGTAGAAAATCTGGTAGCGGCCAGAATCGCCCCCCATACGGCCAAGACCGCAATCGTCCGCCCTATGATCGCAATGCAAATCGCAACCGTGATAGCTACAACCGAGAGGGCGCTCGACGCGATGGCAATTATCCTGACTCTCGTGGACCTCGCCGAGATCAGGGCCCCCAAGATCGAAACCGAGATCGAGGCGGATACCGGGACTCCAGACGGGATGGTGGCCGCGATCAACCTCGCGATGGGCATCGTCAAGGCAACCGAGACAATGCACCTCGCCACGGAAGCCGGGATCATAACCGTCCTTCTCACACGCACAGCAACGGCTCACACTCGCAGCGTTCCCATGGCTCGGACTCTCGGGGGCACGCCCCTCTCAAGAAAGACGAGACCTAGCTCAGTGGGGGGACCGCAGGCCGGTGGTAACCGCGCTTGCACCCCTTCCAACGTTTGAGCGTGAAATGTGGCCATAAATCCAGAATGCCCTGCATGCAAAATCTGGAGGAACGGGCACGCAGTCGGGTCGCGTATTTCTCCCACCACAATGCGATCTGGATGCAGGCGCAAGCACTCGGTAAATGCCCCGTGAAAGGATACCTGCCCCCCCGTTACATGATGGGCTTGTACTGCAAGCTTAATCCACGTGGGGGAAAGAAGGGGAAGTTCCAGCAGATCCTCTACAATTAACACCTTTTCTGCATAGGCCACCTGCCGAAGCAAGGCAGTCATAAACGAAGTTTTGCCACTCCCTGTAGGTCCACAAATCAACAGGGGTCGGCCCTCCTGGGCCCACTCTACGACCTGTGATACTTCTGCGCCGCCAGTAAAACTTTCGAGATGTAGACTCTCAAATCGATGCCTACGCAGAGAAAAAATGGCGCCACATGCGGATACAGGTGGCAAAATGGCGTGCCATCGAAAGGCCCCCTCCTTCCAAGTTCCCCCCGCACTTGGGGTTCTCGGTGTAAGGCGCAGTTGTTGCGCCAAACAAAAAATCTGCACCGCCTCCATCCAATGGGCTCCACTCTGAAAAGGGGAGGCTTGCACAGATAAGGTTCCCTTTGCCAGCAAGCACAAGCTTTGGGTGCCCACCACCGTGACCTCGTCTACGGTAGGGTCTGTAAAGAGGGCACATAAACTCTCAAGCCAAGGCTGCATCTCCAGCTCCTTTTGGTACAGATCCCCAAACCTCTCGTTGATGTAGTAGAAGCAGTAGCGTCTCTGCGGCGTCCACGCTCTCTGCCCCTTCTTCGATAAGGCTTTGGCTACCCTCAGCCCAAGGATCCCCTGATTCATAGGAAAAAACTATCAACTCGCGTCCCTGATCCAGGGCCATTTTTGCCGTCACCATGGTCCCAGAGCGAAGCCCGGCTTGCACAACCACGGTCACAGGTGCAAGCCCAGAAATGAGACGATTGCGAACGGGAAAATCTCGCTTTGTGGGAAACGTGCCCCATAGCCGCTCTGTTAGCAAGATGCCCCCCATGGATTCAATCTCTCGAAAGTAGCGAAGATTGCCTTGGGGTCCAATTAGCGGGAAGCCACCAGCAAAAACTGCGACCGCTGACAACGGTACCCCACCTGCAGCAAGAACCCCTTGATGGGCTGCAATATCGCATCCATATGCGCCTCCACTCACAATGCTGATGCCACACTGTGCTGCCTTGTAACCCAATCTGTAGGCATGATAGGCGGCTTGCTGAGAGCAGCGGCGAGAGCCGATCACGGCAATATGAGGGCGTTGCAATACCCCCAGGTTGCCCTTGCTGAAAAGGCACAACGGGGGATCTGCAATATGACGCAATAACGGAGGATAAGCGGGCTCACATACCGCAGTAATGGAAATATCGTGATCGGCACAGATTTGAACTTGCGTCGCTGCCGTTAGCGCGACTACACGACGAGACTCTGCGGTAGAAAAGCACCGAGCAAAACGCCTTCGAGTGGGATCACTTCCCTGATACAACTTTTCTACCCACTCTATCCAGGCAGCGGGTGAAAGGGGATCCTCGATAGCCTCCACTTCTTGCATACAGTCGTAGGGGAAATACGAACAACTTAATTGGCTGGCAACATGGGCTAAAAATAAAAGTGGCTGCATAAGAACGAACCCAAGTGAGAGGAAAACGCGATGTTTTCTCTACCTTGCAGCTACACTCTCATGTCAGCCAGTGACATGCATCATCTCCCTCGATGGGAGAAAAAGCCTTACTTTTTCTTAGCAGGCGGCGCAGATTTTCTGTCGTCTATGGCTTTTTGCTTCTTTTGCTTGTCACTTTCAGCCTTATTTTTCTTCTGATCTGTTTGCTTCTTGGTTGATTTTGGAGATTTGTCGCCCATGGCGGACCCCTTTCTACGTGTATTTCTCGTGAACGCTATATTTTTATGGCAGCTGGTTTGACAGCGCTATAATGTCCCTCATTGTATCTCCATTTATCAGATCCCTGTAGGACTTTCTGCAGATTTGACGGCAAAGGTCGTGTACGATATACGCCATCAGGCCATTGAGCCTTGAAAGTCAGGAGAGAGATCGTGTTGCATCCAGAAAAGAATCAAAGACCCAAAGCTGTATTGGTCGGCCTCCAGTTGCCCACCGTATCTGAAGAAGAACATATGGCCTCCCTAGCTGAACTAGGACGCCTTGCCCATACATTGGGATTTGCTACCCTCACCACGCTATCTCAGCGACGAGCCAGTCCGGTCGCTTCAACTGTTGTTGGGGAAGGCAAACTAGAAGAACTAGCTAAGCTTACGGGCGGAACCGGTATTGTAGCTTCAGCTGCCCCCGGGTCTCGACGAAAAGAAGAACTCGAGGAGGAGGAAGAGCCAGAAGAAACCCCAGATCTTGGAGCAGAGAAAGCCACCATCGTCATCTTTGACGAGGAGCTTACACCCAATCAACTTCGCAACTTAGAGTCTGCCACTGGGGCTGAAGTATTAGACAGAACCGGCGTCATCATTGAGATCTTCCATCGTCATGCCAAAACCCGCCAAGCCAAGATCCAAGTGGAAATTGCCCGTCTACGCTATCTAGCCCCCCGTCTTCGCATGAGCCGGGTTGGACAAGATCGACAAGGTGGGGGGTTGGGAAATAAGGGGGCTGGAGAAACCGCTCACGAACTGGATAAACGTCGTATTCGCGATCGCATTGCGGAACTCAAGCGAGAGCTAGCCGACATTCAAACTACCGATACGGATCGAAGAAGTCGACGCAAAGAACAGTCAACTGTTGCCCTTGTGGGATATACCAACGCAGGCAAATCCTCTCTTATGCGGGCCCTTACCGATAGTGAAATCTATGTAGAGGATAAGTTGTTTGCCACGTTGGACACCACCGTGCGCGCTATGCAACCCGAAACCATTCCTCGTATTTTGATTTCAGATACTGTGGGATTTATCAAAAAATTGCCCCATGATTTGGTTGCATCGTTTCGATCTACGCTAGACGAGGCCTCTGATGCGTCTCTTTTACTTTATGTAGTAGATGCATCTGATCCCACGTTTCGTGCCCAATTGGAGGTCACGCGTGCGGTGCTCAGTGAACTTTCTCTCGATGCAACAGATAGCCTATTGATTTTAAACAAAGTCGATCGCTTAGATGCGGAAGCCATCCAAGCCTTGCTGCGAGAATTTCCTCATTCACTTGCGTTGTCAGCGCAACGAAAGGAAGATATTGCGCGCCTTCGCGAAATCATTCGCACTCATTTTGAAAAAGATATGATCGAAGCAGATCTATTGATCTCGTATGAAGAAGGCAAACAGTTGGGAGAAATTCGCAAAACCATGCGTGTCCTGCGAGAAACTCATACCGACGAAGGTACCATTTTAACGGTACGGACCCATCCAGACACCCTGTCTTCCTATCAAAAATCATACAAAAAACAGCTGTGATTTTATGTCATAGAGGGGTAGTTCTTGCCTTTCTTGAATAGGGGGTAATTGCTGCTTAGAAGCAATGGGGATCCCTGCCGCCGCCTTTCAGGCGCTGGGAATGTCGGACTAAAAAGGGTCACCCATCAATGAAAAGAGTTGACACCGGTAGGCAATTGTTTTTACTTGATCCGAGTATAATCTACCGATTTAACTCTCTTTTGGGGGATCGATTATGAAGAAGGAAAAAGCATCACTCCTGACACTCTATTATACTTTCTTGCTTATCTTCGGTCTCTTCTCTAGCCTTACATACGCCGCTTCTTTTTCTCATACTTTCCCAGATGGAGAGGTGATTGAACTTGTGCAAACAGGCTATTGGAGTAACAGCGAATTTGTGCCTTGGAAGCAACGACATCCTGAAAACATGAACTTTCTCTATCTTTCTCGGATCCACAATGGAACAAAAGTTGGCAGCTGTGGCGTGGACTGTGTTGAAGTAAAGGTAACAAATGCAGATCGCGTTATATGTTTTGGAGATACAACCAAACTGGTAGTCAGATTTGAGAAAGGAAAAATCTACACCAATCTCACCTCCAAGTCCTTACTGATTCTCATCTACGCAGCCATGATAGATCGCGATGGTGCATGGAACCTAAATCAGATAGGCTACAAAGAAACGATGCGTTTTTTAGCTTATCTTGCGGCTGGGAATTTACAAACCCCATTTACATTTAAAAATTCGTAAAACCATGCGTGTCTTGCAAGACACGCATACCGACGACGGCACCACTTTACCGGTGCGGACCCATCCAGACACCCTGTCTTCCTATCGCAAATCCAACTCGAAATTCCAATCACCTTTTTGGGTTAGCTTTAATATCTTGTAATCCTTTCCTCCTCTGCTATTTCCCTTCAAAAGCCATACGGGGGATGTTTCATGCTACAGACTCGATCTTTCAAAGTGGACTTCAGATATATTCTCCCATCAGAATAGATTTGAAGAGCGCCAAGAAGATGGCGTTCTTCTCTTCAAATACCATGACGAAAAAACATTTGGCGCTTGGGCTTACAAAATCTTCGCCCTTCGGAGATAAGTCTCGTAGTCTAAAACTCTCTCTCTCTCTCTCTCTCTCTCTCTCTTGATTAGCGTGTCTTTTGGTGCAAAGAACTTTGCTGATAGTACAAGAGAGGAGGGGAGCGTAGGGTATATCGATTTGACTACGGAGAGTTGCACACCCAAACCGAGCTTCTGACGCAAGACAGGGGCATTTCAAGGCCATGTCACCCATTTTCACTCTATTTTTGCGCGAGCAACCTGTCTTTAGTAAAAGAGACGGCCAGATCAGACAATACGAACCCCCTTGATAAAGACTGCGTCCGGCCCCTGCATGCCGCAGGCAGCAAGCCATTGCTCCACCGTAGAAACCGTGTTGTACACTGCGAAATCCCCATCAAAGCCACAAGCCAACGCGCCCTTTTGTGTACCCAAATCCAGACTCACACTGGGCACATAGGTAATACCGGCGAGTACTTGAGGCAGAGAAAGGTGACAATGTACGCCAGCAAGAGTTGCCAACAGGGGCAAATTGTAGATGCGGCAACTGCCTGGATTGTAATCGGAGGCAATGGCTACCGCACAAGCTGCTTCAACAAAAGGGCGCGCATCGGCAAAAGGAATATTTGTATAGAGTGAGGTCCCAGGTAGCAGTATTGCAGTTACCCCAGCTTGGGCCATGGCTGAAATCCCCTCTTGGCTCGCATGTTGCAAATGATCAGCGCTAGCGGCTTGCCAACGAGCTGCGGCGCGAGCCCCTCCTGCATCACTGAACTCATCGGCATGTACGCGAATGCCCAGACCCAACATCCGGGCCTCTCCCATAAATGCATTCACGGCAACAGAGTCAGAGAAGTAGCCTCGCTCTAAGAACACATCTACATAATCCGCGAGATTATGTTGGGCCACAAGGGGTAGCAACTCGTCTTTCAACGCAATGGCATATGCATCGGGGGAGGAAAATTCTGGAGGACACGCATGAAGGGCCAGACAGGTAACACGTATAGCTTGAGGGGTTTTTTCTTTAACCGCTTGTAGGGCTTCGAGCTGGAGCAACTCGCTCTCAACTGAGAGACCATACCCAGTTTTTACTTCTACCGTCGTGGTGCCCCAGCGCAAAAAGGCTTGCAATCGACATAAGGTCAACGCCTCTAGCTCCAGTTGAGAGCTCCCACGGGTCGCCCCCATGGTAGAACGGATGCCCCCACCTTGTTCGGCAATGGCTTCATAGCTCATCCCAGCGAGACGTTGTATAAACTCAGGAGAACGATTCCCAGCAAAAATCGGATGGGTGTGCGCATCTACAAACCCTGGTAGCACCAAGGCGCCACCCAAATCTCGGGTTTCTTCTGCATAGGGACAGTGCGCCATTTCTCCATAACTATGCACACGACCTTCGTGAATGCGCAGCCAAGCATTTTCCACAATGCCTAGATCTATATATTCAATCTTCGTTGTACGATGCTCTGCTGCGAGAGGGGCCAAGGTCACCAATTGTCCGATGTTCTCAAACTGGATCGTCTCCATGTCGCATCCTTACGGTCCAAGTGGTGCCAGTAGGGGTATCTTGTACCCCGATGCCCATTGTGTGTAACGCATCGCGAACGGCATCGGCTTGTTGCCAATTTCGCTCTTGTCTTGCTTGTTTTCTGGCCTCCAACTGGGCCAAGATATCCGTTTCGGAAATGCCTTGATCTCCAATCCACTTCTTCTTGAGCTCATACAAGAATTTTGCTGGTTCTTGCTGAAATACTTGCAGCACAGATCCAATTTCTTGCAGCAACACCAATGCAGCTGCGCGACTGGAAGCAGATAGCGGGCTTTGGTTTACTGCCCGTGCCAATTGATGCAATAACGCCATTACCTGGGGGGTATTGAAATCCTCACACATGGCAGCTTGGAAACGGGTGCGATAGGATTCGATATCGAGATCTATTTTCCCCACAGCACTTGTACGCAACGTCTCCATAGTCTCATAGAAATAGAGCAATTTTTGGCAGCACTCAGCAAAGACTTTCTCAGAGAAGTCGATATTGGAGGCATAGTGATTTTGTAGGTATGCTACACGCAGCACCTCTGCCGGCCACTTCTGTAGAAAAGCTTCGATGGTGACGGTATTGCCTAAACTTTTGGACATCTTTTGATTGCCCACCGTAAGCAGGCCGGAATGAATCCAAACTTGGGCGAATTTCACCCCATTGGCGGACTCAGACTGCGCAATCTCATTTTCGTGGTGGGGAAACATCAAGTCACGTCCCCCTCCATGAATATCAAATGTTGGACCGAGGTGCTTTTTTGCCATAGCTGAACATTCGATGTGCCATCCGGGCCGACCTTGTCCCCAGGGACTGGGCCAAGAAGCATCTTCAGTAGAGTCAGGTTTCCACAACGCAAAATCTAAAGGGTCTTCTTTATCCCCTTGGTGAATATCCCGTGTTCCGGAGCGCAAATCGTCAGGATCTCGATTGGACAGCTTCCCGTAATCGGCTTTTTGCCGGACCCGATAATAGACCTCGCCACCTGGGGTCATATAGGCCGCGCCTCTTGCCAGGAGTTCTTCAACCATGGCGATGATTTCAGGGATGGTCTGCGACACACGCGGCTCATAGCTAGCGGGGCGGATGGAAAGCTGCGCCATCTCCTGGGTATTTTTGGCGATCATGCCATCGACCAGGGCCTTAGGTGAAATGCCGAGCATGCTGGCCCGTGCAATGATCTTGTCGTCCACGTCCGTAAAGTTACGGACGTAGGTAACGCGGTAGCCCATGTATTCCAAAAAATTGCGGATCACATCGAAAAAAACCGCCTGCATGGCATGCCCAATATGATTGTCATCATAGGGGGTGGTGCCGCAGGCATACATACGAATATGACCCTCTTCAATCGGTTGAAGTTGTTCTTTTTTTCGGGTCAGGTTGTTAAAGATCGCAATCTCACGGGCAGGATTCACAGCAACTCTCCTCTGGGGGCCTAGGTAACTTTTACCCTCTAGACTTTTCTCTGAAAACCGATCGGGTAGGAGCAACGAAACATATGCTGGATTCTCTGTGAGTGTCAAAGTGAAAAACCATCGGATCACCCCTCAAAACCTTTGCTATTACTTCGATAGCATCGAGCGGGATGCCTCCGATCATCGAGGGGCCAGCGAACGCGCCGCCCAGCTTCTTGCCCTCCGCGATCAACTATTGGCCCTTGCTCCCGCAGAATTTGAGGCGGTACTTCATAGCCTTCGTGGCATGCTCCACGGGTTACGGCCCCAAATAGAGGGCCGCCGCGACCAAAAAGCCAAGCAAAGTCTAACCCATCAGGTGCTGCAGCCTCATATGGCCTTCACTAAACCTGTCATTACAGAAACAGACGCGACCCATCCTGTCTAAGAGCGCATCCATCATTACGGGGATAAATGGTTTTTTTCGAACAGCCTCCAACATATTGAGGAATTCTCACTACTTCCATGGAGAGAGCCTTGACCCCGAAAATTTCGCCATATATACTTTTAGTACGATCTCCCGTGAAATTTACGTCGCATTTCTACACATGCCCCTGGCGAACAGGTCCTCAAGAGCCTCTAAGCAGGAGGGTTGCCATCCAGACAGAAGGAGCCTGCCATGAAACGCCCTGGTGTACCAAAATTTCCTCATTCTGCTCAGCTATTTCGCTTTTGTCAAAAAGTGCTAAGTGAGAGAAAGGGAAGCAAAATTCATGACCAAGAGGTAGGAAACATCCTAGCCTTTAACCCTTCCGATTGCAGTCACTGGAAACGCGGGGAAAAAAACGTACGCTCGGTCTTTGCCCTTGCGACACTCGCTGAAACACTGCAGGTGGAGTCCAGTCTCGTTCACGATCTGGCCATGGGCACCCTCGGAGTGGACGAAGCCTACTTTGAGTATAAAGAGTCGCACCAATTTTTCTCTACATTGGAAAAAGTAAAAATCACGCTTTCTGCTGAGCGACGTCAAAAGACGCGTCAACAAGTACAGACTTTCGTAGAGGTCCTTCATCGGCGCAGTGACTTTGCCACCGCGCCGTTATACTTGCCGGAAATCTTCCGCTTTTTTCCTTTCGTTACTACACAGCCCACAGAAATGATGGATAAGCTTACGCGAATTTTGCGTACCAAACCGGGGCAATACACCATCCAGTTCAAAAAGGGGGATCTCAAGGCACAGGTGCGTATGAGTCTGGCGCAAGACCTTGCTAAAATTCTGTTTACGGCAGAGCGCAACCGATTTCCTGAATTGGCCAGCAGCACAGCTGACGCCAAAGAGTGGGAAGAGCTGCTCTTTACCGCAAATTTATTGGTACCCAAAACCTTGTTACTAGAAGAGCTCGTCAAGATGGATACCCGGAAAAATGTAGTAGCTGAATTGGCAACGCTCTTTTGGGTGCCCAAATCCCTCATTGGATTTCAGTTGCAAGACCTTTTCCGCAGCGAAGAAGAAATAGTACCCTCTATATCCGCGGAACAAACCATGTAACCAGTTAAATCAAAACTGATTTTTTCTATGAAAGGACTTTCTCCTTTCTTTTTTTTTCTCTACACTTCTATCAAAGCCCTCAATAAATCACTCCCTCTGCATGGAGGCTCTGTGCGTTGTATGAAAAGATATACGCGGTATATTCCATTTTATGTGTGGGGAATCGTCACTTGGCTAACGGCTGTTGCGCAAGCCAATTATCCACCGCTCTTTTTTGAAAATCTCCAAACCATTCACAGACGCTCAGGCTATGAACAACTGAAACTACACGAGGGACGTCTACGTATCACGCCCAGCAGCACCTGGAGTCGACTATATACGCCGCTCACAAAAGAGTTTCTTTCGTACATCCAAACGATTTCAAAAGAAATTTCAATACACTTTAAAGGGGACTCTGCGGATTTTTCCGGAAAGTTCTTTTTGCAAGAATGCTATTTTTCTCTTCGCTCCTTGGAAGAACTCTATACGCTTCATCAAAAACAACCCCGAGAAACCAACGCGCTGCATAACGCTCTAGAAGCCATGCATACAGCCATCGATAAAATCCCTCAAAAAATCAAGGATTGGGCCGTTCACTCAGAAAAAAAGACAGATGGTTGGGATTTATCTTACCTAGAATCGACTCATCTCGAATCCGTGGAAAATCACGGCTTGCAAGCATTGCGCTTGCTCCGATTTACCCCAACAACAGTATCAGAAAAACCTTATACAGCCAAAAAACGCATTGTATTTCCTATACTCCACGGTACCCAATTTTCGCTATTTTCTCATGTGGGAAGAAAATTTTCAGAGGAAAAAGAAAAACTCTACCTCTCCTTTAAGTTGCTATCCCAGACCCTAGCAGACCAAGAAAATCAGGAAGTCGACTTGGTTATTCTGAACTGGAGTGGCGCCAATACGAATGAAGCTCGCATTAAAACCGGTACCGCGCTGGCAAATTTACTCGAAACTCACTTTCCAGCGGACCAATATGACGATTGTGCATTGGGGGTCAGCCATGGCGGTAACGTACTCTTTTGGGCCTATCACATGCTCGAATCCTACCATCGATCGGTAAAAAAAATGATTTTGATTGCAACACCGCATCGAGCTGATTTCCCCCCCCCTGCCTTACAACCAGGGGGCATCTTTTATAATTTCTATAACCCATGGGATGTCACCCAATATCTCGGTTCTTTTGAAATAACCGCCCGTCCCTCAACGAAGGCGCCTGTCGTAGATCCACGAAGGTTATACCCCTCGCAAGCGCTTCCCAATGAAATTCACAATTTCCAGGTATATTTCGATAGTCGAAACCCCTACCATCCCGAAATGAAATACTTGGCCCTAGCCTTACATCGACTATTTCAACAAAAAATCTCTGCCGAGCAACTCCATTTCACCTTGAATTTACATCGCTATTTGGAAGTAAAAAGACAAAGTCCCTTTCTACTTGCCTCGCTCGAAGAGATCGACATTGAGCTCACGCCTGATGAGGGCGTGGCGCGAGAGGTGGAAAAAGAGCCGAAGTGGGAGCTCGCATTTTGATTAGACAGTAAAGAGTATCTGCAACGCTTGTTGCAACAGTTCCGCTGTAATCGGCTTTCGAATAAACAGCCCCTCTGATAACGGCTTTGGTAGTTGTTGATTGAGCAAAGCAGCATGGGGTAATGCGGAGACAAAAATCACCGCACAGTCAGGGTGTTTTTTCTGTAACCGTATGTAGCACTCCATGCCATCCATTTCGCCCATCAAAATATCGAGCAAGATAAAGTCTGGATGTAATAACTCATAACTCTCGAGAGCTTCGAGGCCATTCGAGGCTTGACCCGCAACCCGCAATCCTTGCTCTACACACAGCTCTTGAATTTGCATGCGAACCAACGGGGCATCGTCCACAATAAGAACGGATTTTCCCTGCCAAGGCATTGTCGGTGTCATTCGGGTATCCTCTGAACAAAAAGATAGAAAAGGCCTTCTTATTATATCGCGCACTCATTTCGATTGGCAACTCACCCGCTGAATCCGAAACACTAAGGCAACCAAAAAGCAGATTCCCAGCAAAAACAGGCTCCGTTTATATCCTGCTGAAAGTGGCGTCATATCTACATATAAAAGAGGATATCGGTCCAGAAGCGTGGAAAATTTGGCTACACCTGTGAGGTACGCCTGCTGTATCAACCGGGATATTCGGTACAAATCACCAGAAGCGGGTAGCAACAGCAATCCAAACGCACCCAAAAAAACCCCCGAAAACATAGGTACAAAAAGTAAATTTGCCAAAAATGACAAGAAGCATAGCGAGTGGAAAAAAATCCCGGCAAAAATTAAAGGCCCTGTTTGTAAAAATAGATAGGATTTGATCACTTTCCATAGGCCGAGCTCCCGACAAGAGACCAAAACTGTGGCATAGGAAACCCAACTCATCAGAGTCGAAACAGTGAGAAAACTAGCGGGAAAGAAAAAAATTTGAAGAGCTGCTACGTGTAGCAAGAACCGATTCAGGGGCACTCGTTGGTTCTCGGTATGATGCCACTCTCTATATCCATAGCTAAGAAAAGCGCGCTGTACAGGTGGAGTAAAGCCGATGCAAAAAGAAAAACAGAAGACCAAAGCCAACGCACCCCATCTTGCCCATCGCATCCACCATAAATACCAAGGGCTGGAAATTAGTAAGAACCCATAGGTCAAACGCAAGAATCCGGCTGCCAGGCGCTGCAAGGTAATGCCCAAAAAACTGATGTGAAATCCACTGATCACCACGATGTGAAAAATACCCAGGCGTTTAAATTGGTTTTTGATTTCGGTAGAAAGAGATTGCATTTCACCCAGAAAGAGCGCTCGCAACCAGGTTTGCTCGGTAAGAGGCAATGGGCGCAACCGGTGGGAGACCCATGTAGCAAAATGCCTTCGTATATGTTTTCCCATGGCGCTGATGCCAAATAACCGCGTATACACAGTGGCATTCATATGCACCGGCCACCAACTACTCGCTGGAGTTTGCCCCCAATGGCTCTCTGCGCTGGGTAGATCAAGACTTGCAATGCGTGCCAAATGGATGCTGTCGGCGTCCTGAACCAAAGCCGCTGGATAAAGCCAACTTGTATGCACCCTTTCCACTTCATGCCCCCCTTTAGAAGCAGACGGAGGAAAGGCTGTATGACCAATGCCCCATATCATACCGAAGAATAAACACCCATAGCGAATCCAAGCTGGGTGCCATGCGGCTAAAGCAGGATACCCTCTCCATCGAGAATATCCTCCGATACAAAGACAGACCCACACCCCGATTTCCCCTACAGAGTAGGCCGCCATTTTAAGCCAGGCAGCGGCAAAACAAAAATTGCTGCAAAATCCCAAAAGAAATCCCAGGATCCACCCTTGCGCCATACCGCTGCCCCATTGCAAGGAGGTTCGGAAACTCCGCAGGTGGTTTCCGGAAAAGAAACTCTCGCGCTGCGGCTATAGCTATAAGTTGAAGGGAAAAGACGGGGTCAAGCAAATGACATGAGGGTCGCAGAAGGCTCAGTAAGAGCGGATTGCTGCGCCAGGCGACGCAAGATTTCTTGAGCAAATTCTACATGGAGACGATGGCCTCCTTTGTGCAAGGTAACTTTGCCTACGAGTTGGCCTCCAAGAAGAGCAATGTCACCGATAAAATCGAGAATTTTGTGGCGAATAAATTCATCTTCATGGCGCAGCCCTTCCGGGTTCAGCACACGCGTGCCATCTACCACGATTGCATTCTCTAGCGAGCCACCCTTTGCCAAACCGTGAGTGCGCATTTTTTCGATATCATCGATATGGCAAAAGGTGCGCGCAGATTGCAAGGAAAGAAAATTTTTGTGAGAAAAAGGAAATACCAGCGTTTGTCGTCCGATGGCATCGGAGGCAAACTCCACGTGGCCTTCAATAAGCAAGGCTGGCTGGTGGGTATGAGGCAAAAATCCCCATGGCTCGTAGCGCACATATTGATCACCACTTCGAACTTCAAAGGACTCAGAAAGGAGAATTTGCTTACGGCGTACGTTTTGAATCTGCACGCCAACTTCAAGCAGTTTTTCCACGAATGGAGCAGAACTGCCATCGAGAATTGGAATCTCTGGCCCATCGACCCAGACAACGGCGTTATCGATACCCACGCCAGAGAAGGCGGCCATCAGGTGTTCAACAGTCGCCACATGAGCCCCCAAAGGGCCCAGGGTTGTCGAAAGCTGCGTAGCGGAAACCTGGCTCGGATGGGCAAAAATCGGCGCCTGGTCCGGCAAGTCCGTGCGGCAAAAATAAATGCCGTGATTAGGGGTGGCAGGCAATATCCGAAGCTCCACGGGGCGACCACTGTGTAGGCCAATCCCTGTGATACTTACTTCCTTCGGTACCGTTCCTTGAAAACGGCTCATTCTTTTTCCTTCTTGCATGATACATAGAATATGGACAGCGTAGGTCTTCATCTACTAAGCTATGCAAAAAGCATGCCATTTTTGCTGATAGAGAAGAAATAAAATAGAATGGTATCATTTCAGTTAGTTGAAGCCTTCTGTCTTTTTTTCCCCTTTCTGCTGATGTAGCACCTTCTCTACTATGTGGCGATAGCGACACACTCAGCCAAAAATGGAGTGAATGTGACACAGTTTTCCTGCTTTTCTCTCAGCGTTCCACAATGTTGGCACTATCAGTACGATATGATATTGCCCGATTTATGCCATTACTTACAAAAAATCGCGACTCAGCCCTCGCCAGAAAAAATTGCCTATATTCGCGCTTTTTGCCCCCTCTTTGATGAAACTGCCTCTTGGGCTGCGGCCCTTCAGGGTACCGAATATCGCCGCACTTTGTTGCGCAAAGTACAATCTTTTCAGCGTTTGTTGGAAATTCTACGCGCCGCTCCTTTTCCCATCGTGTTTCTTACCGGATACTCCGTTACAGGTACTGCTTGGGAGCTAGCGCTGGCCTGTCATCATCGCGGCACATGGCAAACCCAGCATCCCATTGCCTCCAAAATTGATTTTGTGGCGCAAAGTGGGGACCCAGAGGAAGCAGAAGAATGGGCAAAGAGCATACTCCCGTTGCGGGCCTCTTCCAAGGCGTGCGAGTCTTTTTGTGCAGAACTTCGCCAACTCGAAATTGACGCTGCGGCAGAGAAACTCTCCACATCGATAACTAAAGAGGCAATCGCACTGACAAAGCGATATTTTCAACCCGGAGTAGCAGAAGGAATCGAAAAACAGGCCTATACAGTTTCGCTACAACAGCGCAACCCCATGTTCTCCTCCGCGTCTTCTTCGATAAAAAAGCAGGTACGGATTCGGCTTACCTTGCAGCTTCCTCCAGTAAAAGCCATCGAAAGGCTGTTGGGCACAGGATGGTACTGTATTTTCTTCCACGAAGAACCGCGCACACTCGCTTCTCTTCTCAACCAGCTCTACCTTAAGTTGGCTGATGCTCTATCGCCACAGGAAATGCTGCGATGGAAAACCCAAGTTAGCTGGTTCAGCAGCGAGAGTGCAGAAACCACAGCCCTCGATTTTATGGAGTGGCAACACACAGAAATTTTCTTCCTACAAACACAAGGAAAATGCGCACAATTTTTGCGCTGGAGCGGTAATACCTTAGAAGCAGACGGTGGTTGGTGTGAACCCATGAAGCCGGGTGAAGATATGACCCCTTTTATCCCCTTGCTCACAGATACCGGACAAGCGCTACTGCCCGTAGCCCCCATTTCAATGGATATGCCCTGGTGTGTCTGGATTCGATCTTTTTTCTTGGAGGAATTCTTGCTACGAGGCTATTTTGCCACACCCCGCGAAGCGCTGGTACTCTTAGAAAAAGCTGGATGGCAATTGGCCCCTAGCTGGAAGGATCCCATACGGATCGAAATTCCGATGCCACAAGCACCAGCTTCTTCTCTCTATCTCGGCAGTCTTTTGGTAGCTGGAATTTGCACGCTTCTTTTGCAAGAAAAAGGCATTCCTTTATCTACAGCCAATCTATGGGTAACCCAATGCTTGGGGCTCCCCTCCCATGCCGCAGCCCCCTCTCGGGGACTGCAACAGTTGGGTCGTGCTCGCACATTGGCATATACCGAGCGATTTTGGCCCCAGTGGATGCCTCTTGTTACAGCACGCTGGCAAGTTTCTCCTGAGATTGAAACAACAGAATCACCCCTTCTGTAATTTTTACCCCTCGATCCTCTACCGCAATCTTACCGGAAAGCAACTCCAAATTTGCGTAGGTCTCGGATGCCAGCTTCCGAGGAAACAGCTCGACTCGCATCTGCTTACCCTGCAAAAATGCTTTCTGCTCATCAGGTCCCAATCTCAAATCTGGCACCAAACACAAATCACTGGCATCCTGGATCTTCGGTATAATCAGAGAAATTTTTCCCGTAGCTGGATTCCATAGCACCTGTGAGTCTTTAAGCGTAGGTACCTCTGTTTTACAGGCAACAGCAGCGCCAGTGGTCGCATTCATACAGGCAGAAAAAGTATAAGTCGGACTCAATTCAGCTTGAATGTTCATAACGTTTTCGCTGGTTCGAGTTAAGCTCAACTTGATATCTCTGCACATGGAAATCACAGCTTTTCTCTCAATTACCCACTTCACCATTTCACCATTAGCGTCATTCACGGCTTTTTGAAAGTTTTCCTCTTTTGTCTGTAAGTCGACTTGGGTTTGACTCAAAGAATCATGCAATTTTCTCTGAATTTTTCCTCGCAATAGACTCAATAAACGGCCCTCTTCATCTTTAACACTCGGCGGTACCGACAAAGTCTTGTCATAAATCAGTCCTCCGGGTATCTCTCCCCTAAGAGAGAGTGCGTGTTGCGCCTCCACTTCTTTGGAGAAGAGATCCACAAAAGAAAAGGGTGTTTCCGATGGGGTAACCAACAGGCTCCAGTTAAACAATCGATCATGAAAAGAGATCAACTCTGAAGCAAAGGGGCGTTCGTGCATCAAATTTGGCAATACTACGGTATCCAAACCAGGTTTGCTTGCATCTGCCCAATATTGCGCTGTTTGGTTTTCTAACAACATGCTTGGATCAACCGGTAAAGTCCCTCCTTCAGCTGCTTGAAAAACGCCTTTTACTATATCTTCTCGTTGCGTCAAAAATTGGCTACGAATGGCTCCGCTTTGATATAACGCTTGAATTTTGAGCTTCTCTTCTGAAGAGTAGTTTTCTCTTGGCTTACCTTTTGGTCTCTTTATCCCCAAGAAAAACTGCGTCTTAAACACGCCCTCTTCCATAAAGCAAGCAAAGTAGTCTTTACCTGCTGCATCCGCTGCACAGGTTGCAACACTTGGATCAAGCAACCCCAATTTTTTATACTCTGCTTCACACCCGATAAAAGGAGATGGGCGTTGGGTAAATTTGTGCGCCAAAAACCACGGTGATGCTGCCATCATCCAAATGCGCGCTTCACAAAAAAGCGGAAATTTCGGCTTCGCCAAAAGCGGAAGTTGACTCAATCGTTTTCGCATTTCCGGGGCTTCTACGTTGAAAGCATGGTCAATCGCTTGCTTTTGTTCCTCTCCCGATTTTTCCTCCAGCCCGGCTCTTTCTGCTTCTAAAATCGCAGTAATATCTTTTTGTCGTTGGTTTTCACGCTCTCGAAGTTCTTTCCATCCTGGTTGCGTATGCTGCAAAAAGCCACTATGTTGGCCTTTTGCTGATTTAACCTGCAGTGAAAGCTCTATAATTTTGGCTATCGTATCTGCTTGAATTGTCGGGTCAAATATCATGGAAGACCCTTCAAAGGTCTGCTCACTTTGATCGGAAGCCAAATGGAAAACGTCAGAAGAAGGTGCATAGGTAGGACGCGTAATCCCATGTACCTCTTGTTCGGTTACTTTTGGAGTGGGCACACCACAGTGAAGATTGGCGACACTGATGCCCATGAGTAAAAAACGGGTTTTCATAGGGTTATTCCTTAAAAAAAGAGCATCAGGTCTACAGATATCAAATTTTTCACCAATGCATTCCGACTGGCAATGACTTGCTTGTATTCCAGCGTTGTCAATACAGGAACGGCAAACGTTTTGTCTTGAAAGGCAGGAACTGTACTGTATCCAAGGCGATATTCCATAGTATGGGCTTGTTGGTCCGTATCCACCTCTACCTTTTCTTTTGCAGCTGGATTATTGGGCAGCTGATACTGATCTTTCTCCTTATATGTGTATACATATCCAATCCCTGCCAAGAGTCCGATATGGGGCTCATACTGGATGGAGGTGCCCGCTTCATATAAATCTCCCAATTTGAAGCTGGTTGCCTTGGTTGCCACTTCGATACTTTCATCCTCGGTAGCCAATCGGAGTCGACGAGAGTCTGGCGCTTCGTAGGTATATTTCCCATATTGGTTCACGAATAAATCAGAGCGCAAATAGGTATCTGCTGAGAATCCTGTGAAGAGGCCCCATACGCCAAATCCGGTGGGAACTGAAAGCAGGGCATTTTGCTCTTGGGTACTCCCTGTCGGCGCTACCACACCTGACATATTGGCCAACTGAAATCTCTCTCGATTGATCAACCGATATTTGCTGAGAACCGTCAAATCTCCAATGTCATTTCCGGACCAACTCTCGAGTCGCTCATATCCATTCTCTACCAATTTTTTGTTGAGCTGGCCCACTGCATCATTCATTTTATCTGCAGCTTCTAAGGCGGACTCTGTTTGGTTGTTTTGAGGTTGCTGCAAGCGATCTACAAAGTCTTGCCCGCGTTTGGAGGCGCGAAATCCAACGGAAGCTTTCATCTTCGCTTGATAAAAGGGGATTGCCATACCCAAGGTCCAACGTTCGGTAATGCCCGCGGCAAAAATGGGGGCGATTACATGCACATTTCCACTCATGTCTGCCGTGTATGTTCCTGCTGCTTCGTCTTCTCGAAACCCCTCATGAAGCAAGAAAGCCTGCAGCATGGTTTTTTTTACACCCTTTTCATTATTGACCATCTTCTTAAATGTCAGGTCCTTCTGCAACGGCTGCGCCAAGGGTTGTGTAACACCCGCAGAGTCGGTTTTTCCACTAATCGACGTCATCACATTTCGAACCGTGAGATTGCGAACCCCCGGTGGGAGCACCTTTGCATTTTCAAAGGCAAAAAGAGACGGGGTACACCCCAGACAAAGGAGTAGCAAACTCTTCTGCATAACAAACGCTCCTGTAAAATTGCTCTAGACCCATTGCCAATAAAGATGCCTCTCCCTTCCTCCCATAGGCGGCCTGGGTATGGCGGAAGAGGCATCTTTATTGGCAATGGGTATCTTCGTTATCCTTCCATGGCCTTTTTCAAACAGGATACCCATGCGGATTGGTTTACACAGGCGGTCGTTTCATCGATCAGACGTTTCATCAATGTGCGATAGTAACTGACTTCTGGCTGGCGTTCGGTAGAAAGCGTACCCTCGTCTTCTAGGTCTTGGATTACAGAAAGTGTGCTCAACATTTTTTGGCGTGCTTGCAAGATCAAATTTTTGTCTTCTTTCTCGATTGCCAAAGAAGCCATAGCTTGACCTACATAGAAGTAGTTATCCCAATAGGTTTGGCCAGAGATAAACTCTTTAAATGGCGCATAATATCTACCGGTAGAAGCCACGGCAGCAGTGGCAAATTGTAGAGCCTCTTCTGGATTGTAAAGTCCCACAGCGCGAGCTTGCTGATTCCCTCGCACAGCTGCCATCACACGCAAAATACCCCCAGCTTCAAAGCCGCCGATATAGGTACCATTGGCATCTTGCGTCGATTTCAGCGCTGCGGTTTGAATGTTGCTCATCTTCCGCGCATAGAGGAATTTATCGATTAGATTAGAAGCGATTTTCCCCCTTGCGCCAACACAAGACAGGTAAAAATAGTAGTACTCTTGTCGATTCCCTTTAATGGTATCGATCGAATCAATGCAAGATTCCAATATTTTTCTACGTACCTCCACAGGTATTTTTTCCTCGTAGATCACGCCTTGCAGTAGCGCCAACCGACCAATTTGAACCGCTGCATAGATTTTATCCTCGCCAACTGTTTGTCCCAATGCATTTTGATACGCTTTTGTTGCAAGAGCCGCTGCTTCTGGGCTCTCTCCCCTTCGTGCAAACAATGCGTCTTCCGGTGCAAATTCATATGATGCTGGCGGGCTAGCTTGCAAACTTGCCGATAAGGCGCATACGCCCAATAGACCCAACGCAAAAGTACGCATGAGTGAACTCCTTCTCTGCGATTATTTATATAACTGTCTGAGATATAAGGGAAAGATATATGGGTATGAAGAAGGGAGTCAAGTGGAAAGGGAAATTATTTTTCCCATTTTTTTTGTAGGGTTTTTTTCAAGCTAAGCCGAACTTTTCGGCGTTCTACGGCATCTTCATAGCGTTGTTTCTCTTCTGCTGTTTCCGGTTCCAATGGCGGCATTGCTGTAGGACGTCCATGGCTATTGAGTGCAACCATCGTCACATAAGCACTTGCTGTGTGGAAACTCTCTCGCGAAAAAGGATCCTCTGCATCAATACGCACCCCAACTTCACAGCTGGTGCTCGATACATAATTAACGGAAGCTTTGATGCTTACCACCCATCCCAATTTGATCGGAGCCAGGAAGTGCATGGCATCGATAGAAGCAGTTACCACAGGTTTTTGGGCATGACGTTGTGCTGTAATGGCTGCTGCAATATCTACCCAGGATAAGATTACCCCCCCAAAAACACTTCCCATTGGATTGGTATGCTGGGGCAAAATCATCTCGGTCATTTCGACTTGCGACTGCTTGGGTCCTCGTTTTTGCAAAATGTGGCCTTTTTATAAATAGGGAATGTCAAAGAAAAAATATAAAAATGCCCCCAATACCAGAAAGGGGCCGAAAGGGATTTCCAATCGCAGGCTAGATTGTAACGCTACCTTATGGGTTTTGATCGCTTGGAAGACAACAAGACCCACACCCAGTATGGAACCTACGACAGACGCGATCAAGAGCGTTGGTAATACAGCCTGATACCCGAGCCATCCCCCAATACCTGCTAGTAGCTTGGCATCTCCAAACCCAATGCCTTCTTCTTTTCGGATCAGAAAATAGCTCCAAGCAATAAGGTAAATGACGCCGCCTCCAAATAATACCCCAAGTAAGCTGCTTTTTCCCGTCAGCTCTGGGTGTACCCAAAATACGGGGATCGACAAGAGGATCAGAGGCAAACTCAAGACATCAGGAATAATATGATGGCGCATGTCGATACCAAGACAAACCAATAAAACCGAAAACAAGATGCTCCCGTGAAGAAAGCGAAGCAAATTGGGGAGAGAAAAATGAAATGTGGCAAAATCCCAAAAGGGAAAGCGGCTATAGATAAAAGCAAACAACACACCCGTAAGCAATTCAACCACAGGATATTGCCACGAAATTGAACTGTAGCAACAGCGACTGCGTCCTCTTAACCAGAGAAAGCTCAGCACGGGAATGTTTAACCAAGCGGGGATGAGCTGCTGGCAAGAGGGGCATTGAGAACGAGAGGAAGACCAAAAGGTACCAGCCGGAATGCGCAAAATGCAGACATTCAAAAAGCTTCCAATCAGAAGACCCACAGTAAAAAATATCCACACCATAGAGTCTTTTCCTTTCGTATATCACGTGACTTTTTTTACCGGGGAACGAGCTGCGGAGTTTTCCTAGGCCCCTCCTTGCAAAAAAAGGGAGAGAAACAAGAGCATAGAAAAAAAATCCGATGGTCGCGCCAACCTTGCGCGCACCTCTAAATTTGCTCATATCCGGTTCTCCTACCGCCAGCAAGGAGGGTTCTGGGAAAACTCCGCAGCTGGTTCCCTGGTAAAAAAAGCCCCCAGTAAAACCAAGTTTACACCACATAAAGCAGGTAACATAGTTGCCAACCCAAAGGCGATGGGTATACAAGAGAATCTCTCAAAGCCAAAAAGAAATCAGAGTATGAATCAAAAAACCTTACAAAAACTCGAATGGCAGTCCGTTCTGGACCGCCTTTCTCAATTTTGCCAAACCCCAGAGGGGCACGCCCGTAGCTTGACACTTACCCCCACCCTTACTCGCCAAGAAACCTTAGCGAATTGGGAACATGTGGAGCCCATGTGCCTACTAGCTGGAGAGAAGCGTCAGCCCCCTATCGGCGAGCTCACACCCATCGCGCCTCTCCTGCGAGCAGCAAGCATTGGGCAGATACTCGATGGTTCCCAAATCGCAGCCATAGGTATCCTACTCCGCGCCACCCAGCACGTGCATGAGTACCTCACCGCACATGCCGCTCGGTGCGCGCCCTTTGCGGCCCTACGTACCAAACTTCATGCGCTCACACCGCTGGCACGTAAGATTGCCAAAACCGTGGACCCAGAGGGGCTTCTCCTCGATGAGGCTTCCGAAGCGCTCTCTAAAATTCGCCGACAAAAACGCTCCTTACGCACACGGGTAGAGCAAAAGCTTAAAAGTCTACTTTCAGATGGGGATCTAGAAAAATATCTACAAGATGACTTTTTTACCATGCGGTCTGAACGGTATGTGATCCCCATCCGAATCGATGGACGTGGGCGAATTCCCGGCTCTATTCTTGACACCTCCGCTAGTGGGCAAACCCTATTTATCGAGCCGGCCGCCATCCAAGTGTTAAATGAGGAGCTCCAGGAGTTGGAGGTGGCGGAAAAGCTGGAAATCATCCGCATTTTTCGCGAACTAACCAGAGAAATTACCAGTGCTGATATGGAGCTTTCCGCAAACTACACCCATCTCATCGAGTTGGATGTAGCGTTTTCTCAAGCGGCTTTTGCTCATAGCCTGGAGGCGACATCCATCGAGTTGACGACAGAACCCACTGTGGATCTTCGCCAAGCACGCCACCCTTTGATCCATGTCCCTGAGGGTGGCAAGGTCGTTGCCAACGATATCCAATTTTTGGATACCACGTGCATTCTTCTGATTTCAGGGCCCAATGCGGGGGGGAAAACCGTTGTATTGAAGACCTTGGGGCTATGTCTTCTCTTTGCAAAAGCAGGCCTTCTCCTCCCGGTGCACCCTCGTTCCCGGCTATTTTTATTTGACAATCTCTATGTAGAGTTAGGGGATGCCCAAAGCATCACCGAGAGCTTGTCTACCTTTTCGGGGCATATCAAGGGACTGCTACCCATGGTAGAGCATGCTACCTCTCGGGATCTTGCCCTACTCGATGAGTTAGCTGTGGGCACTGAGCCTCAAACAGGTGCTGCTTTGGCCCAGACCTTGCTCGAAGAGTTTGCCGCACGAAAAACCAAAGTGGTCGCTACTACCCACTATGACGCTCTCAAGGTCTTAGCTCTACAAGACCCTCGATTTCGCAATGGCTCCATGGAATATGCCCTGGAAGACCTCACCCCAACCTATCGGTTGCTCCTCGATCAACCCGGTCAAAGTTACGGCCTTGAAGTCGCGGAAAAAATGGGTCTTCCCTTGCCTCTCATTCATCGAGCCAAAACCCTAAAAGGACACTCCAGTACGGAATTGGAGCACGCCATTGAAGTACTCAACTCGAGCCGTCAAGAGTTTGAAACCCTTCGACAGCAATGTGCGTTGGATCAGCAACAAGCCCAAGAGTCCCAAGCTCGTTGGCAAAATGAGGTCGATGCCTTACAGAAATCCAAGAAACTCCTTCTGGAGCGCTTAGCCAGCAAACATCAAGAAAAACTGGAGCGGTTAGAACGGGAATTTTATGTTTCTCTCGAGCAGTTCAAGAAGGAGAAAAAACAGGCCAACGCTCCCGCTGTTCGTGTACAGGAAAATCCCCAACTCCCCTTGCAATCTTTAAAGCAAGCCTTGGGAGATCTTCGCAAGGAAACAGCGCCGGACTTGCCTGGCACACCGGCAACATGGGCGCAATTGCATATCGGCGCACGGGTATGGATCCTTCCCTTGCAAAAACGCGGGACCATACGCGTATTGGGTGCTTCTTCCCAAGATCCCCTCGAAGTCAGCGTGGAAGCGCTTTCTTTTAAAGTTAAATTTTCTGATTTGCGCTTTCTATCTGCCGCACAAGCTACACCTGCGACACAGACGCATAAAAAAACTAGTAAAAAAACGCCTTCTACCGCTCTTTCTCTCGTATTGCCCAGCAGCACCAATACACTGGATTTACGCGGTTGCGAGGCAGATGAAGCCGCCTCTCGCATGTGGAAATTCTTAGACAGCGCTGTATTGCGAGGCGACTATGCGATCCTCTTGATCCATGGTCATGGAACAGATACGTTGAAAAGAACCTTACGCATGGCCTTGCAACAAGGGGCCTCTGCCTATTCCCTCCGATTTCGCCCGGGGGAAACCGCAGAGGGGGGCGACGGGGTAACCATCGTATATATCGACTAGCTACTGTAGGAGCGGATGTGACTTGGAATCGAGACGAGGTCCTAGTGGATTACCGCACCGCTTGGATCAGCAGACATGCCAGCTTGCGGGGACGTCAAGAAGTTCTCTCAGGTAAAGCCAAATTCGGGATTTTTGGTGATGGAAAAGAAGTGGCCCAATTGGCGATGGCACGCTCTTTTCAAAAAGGCGACTGGCGTTCTGGTTATTACCGAGACCAAACTTTCATGATGGCCTTGGGCCTCTTGGATGTACCTGCCTTTTTTGCCCAACTCTATGCTCATGCTGATTTGGCTCATGATCCGTCGTCTCAAGGGCGACAAATGAACAACCATTTTGCCACCCACTTTTTGGATGAAGCTGGCAACTGGCTTTGTCAAACGGATCGCTACCATTCTTCTGCCGATATTTCCCCGACCGGGGGACAAATGCCTCGCTTGGTAGGTCTTGCGTATGCCTCTAAGCTTTATCGCAATAGCCCGGCTCTGCAAAAATGGAGTGGAAGCTCTCATTTTTCTCGTCATGGAAATGAGATCGCTTTTGGCACCATCGGCAACGCCTCCACCAGCGAGGGCCTGTTTTGGGAGTCTCTCAATGCAGCGGCTGTATTACAAATCCCCATGCTCATTTCCGTTTGGGATGATGGCTACGGTATATCGGTATCCAACGAATACCAAACGTGCAAACAATCTATTTCACGCGCATTGGCTGGCTTTGAATTCGAAGAAGCGTACAAGGGGGTTCGTCTGTTTCGCGTTGCTGGTCACGACTATGCCCAGCTGCGTCGCACATACGAAGAAGCGACTTCGCTTTGTCGCTCCACTCATGTTCCCAGCTTGGTCCATGTACATGGAATGACACAGCCCCAAGGACATTCCACCAGCGGTAGCCACGAACGCTATAAAAGCAAGGAGAGGCTCGCCTATGAAACGGACATGGATTGCCTGCAGCAAATGCGGATCTGGATCCTTGCAGAAAAATTGGCATCCGGCACTGAACTAGATGCCATAGAGACACAAGCAGAAGTTGAAGTAGAAGCGGGGCGTGCTCAAGCTTGGTCTGCATACCAAGCTCCTTTGCTAGAAGAGCGAAAACGCGTCCTCGCGTGCCATCAAGAGGTACAAGCCAAACTTACAGAATCTCTCTTACAAGAGGAAATTCTCTATCTAGAAAAACTCTCGTCGCCCCTCTTGCGAAATCTTGATGCCACACTCTTTCAAAGCATCTACAAGACCCATTACGTAGATCGCGCTCTTACAGAACCCCTTCGACAAATGCGGACTCAGCTACAAGCCAAAGGAAAAGATCTATATAGCCGTCATCTGTACACGGAAACCCACTCGTGTTTGTCTGTGCCGACCGTGCTTCCAACTTATGATGACGCCTCTACTTTTCTTGATGGTCGGCAAATTATTCAACAATATTTTGACAAAAAATTGGCCCAAGATCCTCGTCTCTTTATTATTGGAGAAGACATTGGAAAACTTGGAGGGGTCAATTTAGAGTTCGATGACCTGCAGGACATTCACGGAGAATGGCGTGTGACAGACACAGGTATTCGAGAGGCCACCATCCTGGGACAAGGATTTGGCGCTGCTTTTCGCGGCCTGCGCCCCGTAGTTGACATTCAATATTTGGACTATGTGCTCTACTGCTTACAAGGTCTCAGCGATGACGTAGCCACGCTACAATATCGAAGTGCAGGTCGACAAGCAGCCCCCACCATCGTCAGAACCAAAGGCCATCGATTAGAGGGGATTTGGCATACTGGATCTCCTATGGGTGTTTTGATACACGCCTTACGTGGCATGTATTTGTGTGTACCTCGAAATTGTGTACAAGCAGCTGGTATGTACAATACTTTGTTACAAGGAGATGATTCCGCCATCGTGATCGAAGTACTCAATGGCTATCGTGTGAAAGAACGTTGCCCCAGCAATTTAGGTTCTTACACAATACCTCTTGGAGTATGTGAGATTCTCCATCCTGGGACCGATATCACCATTGTTACCTATGGGGCCAATGTCCGCATTGCACAACAAACCATTCCCCTGCTAGAGGCTAGAGGTATTTCTTGCGAGTTAATCGATGTGCAAACGCTTATGCCATTTGATCGACAAGGCATGATCCTGCAATCAATCACCAAAACCCATGCCGTGGTATTCTTCGACGAAGATGTGCAAGGGGGAGGATCTGCCTTTATGATGCAACAAGTACTAGAGGTACAAGGTGGATATGACTACCTAGATGCAGCACCTCGCACGGTAACCGCCCAGGCACATCGAAGCGCCTATGGTTCGGATGGTGATTACTATTCCAAACCAGGTCTAGAATCCCTATTTGAAACCGTGTACAGTATCATGCGCGAACGAGAGCCAAAGCGATACATGGAATAACTGAGTACTGCCTACACCGCGTCATCCCCATACGGCCGAAGCAACCTGGGTATAGCGAAGTTACAATTCACATAAATTCGTTTGATATTTTTTTCATTCTAAGAAAGTTTTGTATCTTCTGGAATGTACAGTTGAAGCGAATTACCTTTGGTTTCCATATTTTTAAATTTCAGCGCATGATGCTCATGTTCAACTCGAACCAAATTCGAAGTTTCACTTTTATACGATGATCTACGATTGCGAACAGATAACCGGCTTTGGCGTTTTGGCCTATGCAAAGGCATTTTTTGGGAAAAACCCTTGGGTATGCAAAATCAGTTACACCTTCAATATATTTGATTCGCAAGCCTGGTATGCCCGAGATGTAGTCTTGGCCGTATTTCTCTCCCTCCTGAGAACAGATGCATAGTTTTCAATGGCGCGGGAGAGAAGAGGCTTTGAAAACCTCTAAAAGAGGGGGTATATTTCCGGGGAGATAATGTAAAAAAGCTACTAGCAGAGACAGATTACCTCGACTTTAATATCGAGGGGGTAAACGAAACTTTTTGGTACGGAAACATGATAAAGAAGAAGACATCATCGGGTATCGAAACAAATCCTACTCGTCGTTTTTGAGGGGAACTCCAATGCCTGCGCACCAAACCCCCTGGATCCAAGTCTTGGATGACTCTTGAGAAAGCGACCTCTTTCCTAAAATCCCATCACAAGAGACTCCGCATCTTCGACTCCAGTAGAGAAAATTCGAATTTGGAGATTTTCACTTTCATTCCCCAGCTCTTTCAGTAGTGGTTCCAATCGATTCAGCAAAAGTGAGGCGCATTCTTTCCCATCGTTTCTGGCATAGGCCTGCAGTAATTTTTCTCGCACGCGAATCAGCAATCGATACGTACCATTTACCGGTGCTGCATCTACATGGGTATAATCCACCAAGCCATTTACGTGCTCAATCATATGCAAGGCCAAATTTACATCATCCAAGACCAGGCGGACTTCATAGAAAAAATCTTTATTCGAAGGGAGCTCCCATCCTTTAACCGCAAGATTTTTAATTGTATCATTCATTCCAACAGATAGATCTCGAATAACATCCAAGGTCTTAATGCTGAGCTCTCGAGGGTTATCGATTTGAAATCGCAATATCGATTTTTCAGAAAGTAGTACCCCTTTTTCTAGCTTTTCATCCCCAAACGCCAAGTCGACACCGTCTAGGGTGACTTTTGTAATAACAGATCCTTCCTCCATAAAGGTAGAAGAAATCCAAGCTACAGCCTCTTGTACATTTCGAATGGGAACTGGAACTGGGATTTCTTTGTCTCGAATGATGATTTTTTTTACCATGTTCGATCCTCTGTTGTTACAAAAATTATTTTCTGGCCTCTTTTTTGAAAAGTTCTGTCTCATACGGTTCGGGTTGAATCCATGCCTCTGTAGCGACAGAAGGTGCATGGTGGCGTTTTTCTGGTTTTACTCGTTTTTCCTCTATCAATCGGATGAGATCCTCGGACGCTTTCTCGCGAGAAAATCCTTTATCTTGGTTCTTCCTTGCGATGTCTTGCAGAATGCCTTTTGCCTCTATGCATTTTTTTATGGCGCGAGCCAAGCTATCCGAAGAGCCATTGCAATAATCAATTCGATGTTTTCCCACCGTTTCTTCTACCAACGGAGATCGGCTGCTAATTACAGGAATGCCATTTTTCATAGCCAGCAGAAAAGGAAACGGATTTCCCTCTACTCGATGTTGACTGACACTAGCACTAGTAAATATTGCCTGACAGCGGCTTAACAATGCTTCATGGGTCTCCAGTGATGGCTGCACAAACAGTATAGATTCATCTAGTTTTCGAAGTGAAACAGCACGCAGAATTTCAGGGGGAAAATTCGACCCCGAAAAAACCACTTTTATTCGTTTCCCATTAGAGGTAGCTTCTGTATGGAGTAATTGAACCGCTTCTATCAAGTCCTGCGACTGACTTTGCCACCCCATTTTACCCAAAAAATAGACCACCCAATCAGAGGGAGCGATGCCAAAAGAAGCAAAAATCACATCAAAAGAAAAAGTATGCTTTCGCTCCACCTTTCTATATACAACTGGATGAATATAGTGAATCTGTTCTTTGGAAATCCCTTCTCGTCTCAAAGCTCTTTCCACCAATCGACTTTGAACCAAATATCCATCCGCCTGCTGATCGACTTCTTTTTGAATCGATTGTAATTCTCGGTTCCCTTCTCCCGGAAATGAACGAGCATTGTCTTCCCACACAAGTAAATCAAATTGAAATGTACGTTTTGCCTTTACGACTTGGTAGGCGAAAATTCCACTGCGTCCCTTTAGCAAAACAGTAGTAAATCCTTGTAATTTTTCCTCCAGCCCTGGAAGAAATGTTTGATTACCCGGATAGGCCGGAAGTGAAACCATCGTGATTTCTTCTAATGGCAAATTCTCTTTTATATAGGAAAGACAAGCCTCAGAACCAAATAGCGTAATGGAATATTTATCGACGATTGCCGAAAATTGTTCCAACTCCTCGAGTCCAATCCAAGAATCGCTAACAATTGCAATGGAATGTTTCACATCCATCTCCTTTTCCTTCTATTATACCACCTACAATGGAACAGAAGCGAAAATCGAAGAAGATGCCCATATAGCCTTCCGCCTGGGCGTGGCAAAAATTGCAACTCGTCATCCCCATCGACCATTGGGAGTGTCGGGGGTCTCGCTTGAAAGGCCTCTCAAATGCTTCGCTGAAATGTGGTCTCTTTCATGGGGAAAGAACGAAATTTTCGCAACCGATTTTTTTCTTTTTGAATTGATATCAGTTGATTTTGTGCTGTTTGAATCAATCGACTCATGTGTTCCACAATCTGTTGATTGACAATCTCAATTTCGACCCAAATCCTTTGCAGAGCCTGTTGATCCATGCCGGAAATGCCATATTTTGCTTCTACCGCAAGAAAATTGTGAAAAGCAGCTCTGTGTAAAGAGACCCATTCAACTGCATCTACATCCTTCCCTTCCTGCAGAAAGGTCAAAATCTTGCGTCCTCGATCCAGGTAGATAGAAAGGACTTGCTTTGGATACGAAAAAGCGTGCATTGACTACAGCGTGTTATAAATAGGGTGTTGCAATGTGCCAGCAATACCAACTTTCATCCGACCTTGGGTTTCTTTTTTTGCTGCTGCATCCAGTACCCATCCAAATTGATCTTGGAGTTTGGATTTTAATTCTACATCCAGCTCCAATGCTAAAATAGACTGTTCCATCGCAGGTTTTTGTGTCACGCTTCCTTGAATATCCAAAGCAAGATCCTCGGAGTTTAGGCCTGAGGATTTATCAATTTTCAATTGTCCGTTTTTCAAACTGGCTTTTACCAATGCCTTTTTAAAAGACTGATTGGGGATGTGCAAACTGGCATCTGAAATTTGCAATCCGCCATGCTGAATTTGAATATCGGCCATTCCTTCTGATTTACTAAAATCACTAGAATTAATAGACAAATCTACTTGTGCCTGGAGCTTGCCTGACATGGTAAAAATTTCAAAGACTGGTTTGATCAAATAGTCCATAGTGGGGCTTTTAGCTAAATCAGACAGAATCAAATTGATATACTCATCCAACTGAAATTGATCAGCAGTAATCTCAATGAGGGTAGGCAATAAAACCTTTTTTGCCTGTAATAGATCCCATAAAGACAAGCGAACAAAAAGAGAT